>NZ_LZLL01000083.1:0-13410 GCF_001669335.1 Mycobacterium sp. 1245852.3
ACCCGCAGGTCGAACCCAACGGCTATGTGGTGACGAACGTCGACGACCACGGGGAGAAGTACCGAATCGTCGCGGCCCCAGTGCAATTCAACGAGACACCACCGTCTCCGGCGCGCGCCCCCGAACACGGACAGCACACCGAGGAGATTCTGCTGGAGCTCGACATCGGCTGGGACGACATCGCCAAGGCGAAGGAGTCCAAGGCGATTCTGTAGGTGGCCCGGGTGGGTCGCTAATTATGCTGTTTCACAGCCGGTTTCGATACCACGGGTCGCGAATTTCGCGATGAGCAACCGATCCCGAAACGGTCACAGCCGGGTATCAATGTCAGTGGTGGACTGGCACAACGCGACGGATCCGCAAATCATTGCACAGGGCGCCTTTTGGGGATTTGCGGCCGCGACGACGCGCACGGATTCCTGCCGCTATGCGAGTAGCGGTTTCACCAGGGCGCAGCAGGAGGTATCAACAGCATGACGACGAACTGGGTTCCCGCCCAAACTTCGTGCGGCCCGAACTCCGGCCGCATTCTCGACACCGCGCGGGGCATCCTCATCGGTCTTCGCCGGTGTCCGTCCGACGCCGCACTGGACGAGTTGCACAGCGCGGCAATCCGGCACAAGGTACCGGTATTCGCGATGGCGTGGGCATTGGTCCACCTGGCGGGAGACGGCGAGAAGACCCCGAGCTTCGTCGACGCCCAGTCCGCGGCCCGCCGCGAATGGGGCGCGCTGTTCAAATCCCGCGCGCTTACCTGCTGAGCGCGCACCAAGACGTTGGGGCGGCCGAGCTTTCGAGGGGTAACCCGGCCGCCTCCAACCACAAAAACATCGGCCCGAAAGCGCGTTCGGATGGTGGCGCCCTCGGGCTGCGGCTGCAGTGGCCGACGCGGACGAGGGGGTTGCGGCGCCCACGGATGAGCCGTGCCGCGATGCGGTCCGACCCCGATCCGGGCTACGTGATCACCCTGCTCCGCTGAGCCGGCGTCGAGTGCGAGAATTCTCGTCGTGTCCGCAATCGAGCGTGGGCGGCCGATGGGTCCCGGGCCCAGGCTGCACCGTCCGCGCGGTCCGCTGGCCGACCACATCGAATTCTTCGGGCATTGGCTGCACCGCGGCAGCAGCTACCGGAGCCGGGCGCTGCCACGCGGCGCCGTGACGGTCGTCTTCGACGTCGGCCCCCGGCAGCGGCTGGACTTCTATGCCGCGGACGGCACGACCGAAGAGCGTGTTCCGCCCGCGTTCCTCACCGGACCGCAGAACGTGTCCTATGTGTCGGACATCGCGGCCGACGAGCCCGTCATGGCCATCCATTTCCGGCCCGGTGGCGCTTTTCCGTTTCTGGGCATGTCGCTGGGTGACTTGGCCGGCGCGCCCGTCGGCGTCGACGAGATCTGGGGTGGTGCGGGACGCGAATTGCACGAGCGCCTGATTGAGGCGCCGTCGATCCCGGCCAGGTTCGCCCTGCTCGAGCGATTCATGCTCTCGCGGATGGGCTCGTCGAGACAGCCGAGGCTGGGCGCCGCGTTGGCGGCCATCGAGGCCGATCCCTCGGTGCGGTTGGCCGAACTCCGCCGCCTGACGGGATTGTCGAGCAAGCGGCTCGTCGCGCTGTTTCGCGCCGAGGTGGGTTTGGCGCCAAAGGAGTTCGCCCGTGCTCGCCGATTCCAGGCGGCGCTGAGGCGACTGGGCGAGGACGCCGGCGGCGGCGCCCGCATCGCGGCCGACCTGGGCTACTTCGACCAATCCCATCTGGTGCGGGAGTTTCGCGCGTTCAGTGGAATGACGCCAACGTCCTACCGGCGGCGGCGAATCCTGTTGCCGAGCCACGTTCCGTTCGAGCGGCGCAAAAATCCAAGACCGCCCGGTTCGGGGCGCAGATGATGACCACATGGAGGAAACCAGACAAGCCGTAGCGGACACCGGATTTCTGGTCGCTGCGATGCGCGCCGAGGAATCCAAGCGCCCGGACCGGCTCTTCACCGACCCGTTCGCCGACCGCCTGGCCGGCGCGGAAGGTCGCGCGTTGCTCGCCCGGGCCGCCGCGAAGACGGGCGCGTCCTCGCCGCAGATCGCCATCCGCACGCGGTTCTGGGACGAGGCATTGCAGAGGGCGGAGTCGGACGGCATTGCGCAGGTGGTGATCCTCGGGGCGGGCATGGATGCGCGTGCTTACCGGCTGCCGTGGCGCCCCGCCACCACCGTCTACGAAGTCGACCAGCCGCAGGTGATCAGAATCAAGGATCAACGGCTCGCCGGTGAGCGTCCCCGCTGCCGTCGCGTCCCGGTGGGCGTCGACCTGGCTGACGACTGGCCGAAAGCCCTGATCTCTGAAGGGTTTTCCTCGGACGCCCCGGCCGCGTGGCTGGTCGAAGGCCTGCTGCAGTACCTCGACGCCGCCGACGTCGACGTCTTGTTCGCCCGAATAGATGCGTTGTCCGCGCCGGGTTCGCGTGTCTGCTACGACCTGGTCGGCACGGCGCTGCTGGAGGCGGACTTCATGCAGCCCACCCTCGAGTACATGCGGCGCAGCGGCGCGCCGTGGACGTTCGGCACCGACGCGCCGGCCACCCTGATCGAGCGGCACGGCTGGATGGCGGAGGTCACCGACGTCGCCGAGCCCGGCGTGAGGTGGAATCGCTGGGATCATCCGGCCGTCCCGCTGAAAGTGCCCGGCGTACCGCGCGGCTACTTCGTCGAGGCGACGAAGTCCTAGCGCGACAGCGGCGGGCTATTTGGGCGGCGGCAGCTCACGCGGACCGTCGGGCGGGCCCAATTCCGGCGGACCGTCTCGCTTCGTCAGCGCCCGCCGCCGGTCGCGATCCGCGGGCGGGACGGACAGGCGCTCGACGTCAGGGGCGGCCCGTCCCGGCAGGGACGCGCCCGACCCGCGCCCGGACACCCGGCGCTGCGCCCGCTCGGCGGGGTGGTGTCGCGATGAGGTGACGAATTCCGCCTGGCCCGAGGGTGTTTCGGTGTCGGCGGGGTGATCGGACAGCCGGGTGTCGGAGGCCTCAGAGCTGATCGCCACCTTGCGGGTGCGCTTGAGGGTGAACGTGATCTCTTCGGTTTCCTCGAGGACGCCTTCGAACACCTGGCGGGCGGTGCGTAGCGGCTGGGTGGTGGTGTCGATCACCTTGGCCACGAACGGCGGCACCAGCGGGCGGATCCAGCGGGCGGCGGCCTTGGTGGCGTCCGGAATCGACGGGATCAACGGCGCATGGCGTTCTTGGTGTTGCTCGACCGCGCCGCCCCACGGCTCCGGCGCGGGCAGATGCTCCGGAAGGTCGGTCTCGGGACCGGCCAAGCCGGCGGCGGGCTCCGGCGTGGGCAGTCGGGTGATGGCCCTGCTGGCCGCCTCGGCTTCGGCGGCGATCGGCAGGTACACGTCGTCGTCGCCCGGCTCGAACTCGCGCTGCGACGGCGCGTGCACCGGAGCATCCAGGGCTTCGGAAACCCGCCGGCGTTGCTGCTCACGGTCGATCTGGGTCTGCGCCTCGACGGCAAGCCGGGCCTGTGTCAATTGGTGCTCGGCCCACAGGATTTCGGCCTCCCGCCGCACCTCGGCCCGTTTGATCGCGATGGCGGTGTCCGCGTCGAGTTCGGCGCGTTCGCGCTCGGCCCGCGAGGTGGTGCGGCGATCGTGCGTGGTCTCGCCACGCCAGCACCCCAGGATCAGCGGCGCCAGGTAGAGCAACACGCAGGCCCCGATCGTCAACAGCCGCAGGCTCATCGCCCCGGCGTCGGCCGCGGTGAGGTCGTTCATCGCCACCCAGCGCGCGCCCAGGCCGCGGTCGGCGTCCGCCACGACACCGTCCCGCGCGTCACGCAGCGCCTGCTCCTGTCGCGAGATCGTGGCGTCCAGCGCCGGCGCCCGGCCGTCGCGCGCGGCGAGGGCGGTGTCCAATTCGTGCTGGGCATCGCCGAGAAGCTCGTTGGCCGTGCGTGTTTCGGGCCCGGCTCCGGGATCGCCGGTGATCCGGGTCTGCGGGCAGCCGGGGGTGGGGTGGTATTCGCAGCGGGCGACGACCAAGGCCTTGTCCTGACGGTCGCGGGCCGCCGCGACGGTGTTGTCGAGTGCCGTGCGGGCGTCCCTGGTCTGCTGCAGGGCCGCCGCTGCCCGCGCCACGGCCGGGGCCGATTCGGCGTGGCGCAACGCCCGTTCGTCGAGCCGGTGGGCGATCGAGCTGGACAGCAGAACGAGCGCCGCGAGTTCACCGACCACGACGCCGACCGCCGCCGCCACCGCGACGCGTCCAATAACACCAGCGCGACTCCGGCCGGGGCCCGGGATGGTGGCGCGGCCGATGGCGCCGACCAGCACACCGAAGACCAAGGTGGCGGGCACCACCGCCGGCAGCGGCCAGGGGGTCGAGCCGGTGACCGCGAGCGTTGCGACCAACCAGGCCAGCATCGCACCGGACAGCGTGACGGCGCCGGCGACCGCGTGAGCGGACCGTTCGTGACGCTCGCCCAGCTCGCGCCGGTGCCCGCCGCCGAGCCAGATGAGCATCCCCGCCGCCCGGGCCAGGCCCGATGGCTGCTCGATCACTTCCTGGGGCATAAGACCGAAAACACCTCCACCATCAAGCCTCGCAGGCCACCGCCCGACACTTCGAATCGAAGCGCCCCGCCTGTGGCGCGCTTCACAGATCCGCGGAACCGACGCGGATCGCCGGCCGCGCATCGCTCGCACCCGCCGGTCCAACGAGGGGGCACCTGACGCGGAATTCCTGCGACGCGAGCAGATCAGCGACCGTTCTGGCAGGTGACATGAGACGGTATAAGCCTATGACGAATCACGATTATGTCACCTACGAGGAGTTCGGCCGCAGGTTCTTCGAGGTCGCCGTCACTCCCGAGCGTGTCGCCGCGGCGTTCGCCGACATCGCCGGCAGCGAGTTCGCCATGGAGCCGATCGCGCAGGGGCCGGGCGGGATCGCCAAGGTCAGTGCCAACGTCAAGATTCAGGAGCCCCGGGTCACGCGCCGGCTGGGCGACACCATCACCTTCGTCATCCACATCCCGCTGTCCATCGATCTGCTGATCGATTTATGGCTCGACAAGCCGCGTTTCGTGGTTTCCGGAGACATTCAGTTGCGGGCGACGGCGCGCGCGGCAGAACCGCTGCTGCTGATCGTCGACGTGGCCAAACCGCGGCCGTCCGACATCACCGTCAATGTCTCGTCGAACTCGATCCGCGGCGAGGTGCTGCGCATCCTGGCGGGCGTGGACGGTGAGATTCGGCGTTTCATCGCCCAGTACGTCGCCGCCGAGATCGACGCGCCCCAGTCGCAGGCGGCGCAAATCATCGACGTGGCCCAACAGCTGGAGCAGGCCTGGCCCTGACCGGCCGAGCCCACGAATACGCCCGAGGCCGTCGGGGTACCCAGTCAGGGTTGTGCGTCGGTCGCCGGTGGGCGACGGCGCTGCCGATCGCCAGGGGAGGAAGACGTTGGCTCGCGTAGATGTGTCGGTGTCGTCGCAGGTGGAACCGGAAGCGGCGTGGAAGCTGGCGTCCGACCTGGACCGATTCGACGAGTGGATGACGATTTTCGCCGGGTGGCGCGGGCCGGTGCCCGACACCATCGAGAAGGGCACCTGCGTCTCGTCGTGTGTCAAGGTCAAGGGTTTCCGCAACGTGATCCACTGGGAGGTCACCCGCTACGACGAGCCGAAAGCGATTGAGCTGCAGGGCCGCGGCCGCGGCGGTATCCGCCTCACGGTGGCGATGACCGTCACCGACAATCATCCCGGATCGACGTTCCACCTCACCGCCGACCTCGGCGGCGGTCTACTCAGCGGGCCGGTCGGGGGACTGGTCGCCCGGGTGCTGCGGTCCGACGTGCAGAAATCCGTCAACAACCTGGCTACCCTGCAATAACCGCCCCCGCGGGGTCCGGCGCTAGCGCGCCGGGTGGCTGATCATCCAATGCCGCTCGGCGTCGCGAATTCGCCTGCGGTCCATGGCAAGCCACGACAAACCGGCGCCGAAGGCGAGCATCGCGACGATCGCGGCGGCAACCCCGGCGCCGGCCTGCCCCAGAGCGAAGTTGGCCACACATGCGACGAACGCCAACGCGGCCGCCGCGACCACCAGCAGCCCGGGCGTTTGCCGCGACCCACCCGTGTGCGGGTCAGCGGTCCGACCATGGTCGACAGGGTGGTGCCTCATGGCGTCTCCTCTGCTGTCACTTGGAGTTTCGGCCCGATCTCTTGGAGCTACCCAACGGGCTATCGGGACAAACGACTTGGCGGAGGTGACGCGCGATACGCCTAGAGCGTCTGGTGGCGGCCGAAGTACTTGTGGTCTTCGCTGTAGCCGCCATAACCGCTACCGATGTCGTGGTAGTCGGCGACGAACTCGATGCCCTTGATCCACTTCACCAGCTTGAAGCCGTGCTGCAATTCGTTGCGCAGCCGCAGCGGCCTGCCGTGCATGTAGGGCAGCTGCTGGTCGTTCATGTTGTAGGCCAGCATCGTCATGTGGTGGTCCATCTGGCCGATGTGATGGGCGTTGTAATAGATGCCGCCCGTGGCGCCCAGACCCATCGAATAAAAGACCGCCCACTTCGCTTCCGGGAGCGGTTTGACGATGTCCATGATCGTCTTCATCTGCACGCCACCCCATTTGGCGACGCCCGACCACGCCTGAATGCAGAAGTGCTGGCTGATCTGCTCGTGATAGGGCAGCGCCATCAAGTCCTCGAGGGAGAACTCCATCGGGTGCTCGACCAGTCCGTAGACCTTGAGACGCCAGTCCTTGAAGTCGTCTCGCTCCAGTTCCTTGTACTCGACGGTCTCGGGCAGGCGCCCGTTACGCCAGTGGTGCGGCGAGATGTCCTTCTCGGTGAAGGCGCCGGGCTTGGGGTCCAACTGCTCGAGCATCCGTTGGAAGGGACCCACCAGCGCGTAGCCGACCCGCTGCACCACGCGCGGGTGGCGAATGGTGAAGGGAGTGGCCCAAACCCACGCGATCGCGGTCAGCACCATGGCCGCGGCGAAGATGCCGAAGCCGACCCAGCTGTTGTCGTCGCGCGAAGCGAACATGTGGTTGAGGTTTCGCAGTGCCTCGGTGGTCAGAACCATGGTGACGTGCACCAGGATGAAGAACAGGAAATAGACCAGCACCACGAAATGCAGGGACCGCGCGTGCTGAATGCTCAGCCGCTTGCTGAGCCAGTGGACCCGCTGGGAGAGCGCGGGCGACATTCCCAGACCGGTGATCAGCGCGGCCGGGGCGGCGATGAACACGGTGGTGAAGTACGACAGCAGCTGCAGGCCGTTGTAGGCGACCCAGCCGTTATCGGTGGGCCAGTCCAGCGACAGGTACTGAATGGCCACCGACGCCGCGTTGGGGAAGACGTCCCAGCTGGTCGGCACGATGTGGCGCCATTGTCCGGTGGCGAACAGCAGCACGTAGAAGACGGCCCCGTTGACCAGCCACAGGACGTCGACGCCCAGATGCCACCAGCGGGCCAGGCCGATGGAGTGCCGGAACCCGGGCAGCCCCAATTGCGGTGGCAACGCGACGGTGTCGGCGTTGGCGGTCCACAGCTCGTCGTCCGGAACGGGCGGACCCACCCGCAGCCACTCGTCCTTGCCCGGGGTGGCGTTGCGGCTGAAGTAGAGCCGGGGATGGTCGCAGAGGATCTGGATCCCCGTCCTGATGATGAACATCATCATGAAGAGGTTGAAGAAGTGCGTCCAGCCGATCCAGGCGGGCAGTCCCGGGGGGATGCCGGCGCTGTCCGAGCCGGGGTAGCGGTGGATGAACGACTGCACCGCCGGCATGTTGTGCAAGCCTTTGCCGACCGCGATCCCGGCGATCAGCACGGCAAAGCCGATGGGGATCAACCAGAGCAGGTTGAACCATCGGTCGCGGCCGACGCGCAGTTTGGGGGCGGTGGCCCGCCTGGTGAGATCGAAGCCGCCACCGTAATGCTCCACATCGATGACGTCTTCGGCGGTGTGTATCTCGTTGCGGTAGTCCGGGATGGACGTCAGCGGCGTGCCCACTGCCAGGGTCGATACCGAGCCGCCCTGCGCTGCCCGCCCTCCACCGGTCCCCGCGGAATCAACGGTGTTGGTCACGCGGCCGAAATTACACGAACGCACCTGGATTAATTGGAGTCAATCGGGAACGAAGGCTCTGGTCGCGGCCCGGATCAGGGCGGCGGAACTCCGATGCACGCGTCGAGCGCGCAAAATCCGGCCGGGCCTCGACGGCGTTAGCCGCACCTACCCACGAAAATGCCGATTTTGAGCCGCAGATACGAACCGATGAGTTTTGCTGTGAGTGTGCGCATAATGTGCTGCCAACACGCTAAGCGGGGTCGCGCGGCAGCAGCCGGCGCACCGGGCGGGTCTCGATGGCGTTGACCGTCAACGCCCGGCGGGCGATCCGCCAACCCGCCTGCATCAACGCGTATTCGTCGTCGTAGCGCAGGTGCCATGCCACGTCCACCAGCTCGTCGTCGCGCTGGTTCCAGTGGTGCGCGACGCACGCGATGCGCCCGCGGGCGGTGCCGGGTCGCCCGGCCGCGTCGTATACCTCACCGACGATCGCGTGCTGGGTGCGCACGACCGCCCCGACGGCCGCGACCGCCGTGCCGATGGCATCCCGGCCGCGATGCGTTTTGTTCGGCCGCAGATCGGCGGGTGGTGCCGGCACCAGCAGCTCGGCGTCGACAGTGAAAAGTTCTGCCACGGCGGCGAATTCGCGGTCGTCGACGTGCGCCGCGTACCGGTGCACTAGATCGCTCAGGGCAGCCCGGTGATCGGCGGAAAGCGTCATGAGCCCAATGACAACCGTTGCGCGCAGGCCGACAACAGATCCTTGGCCTGCTCGATGTCGGTGGTCGGCGGCATGGCCAGCACCAGCCGGTCGGCCCCCTGGTCGGCGAGGGCGGCCGCGCGCTCGGCATCGACCTTGGTGACCGAATGGCCCAGCGACACTTCGAGTGCCGCCGGGTCGCGGCCCGCCGACGACGCCTCGTCGCGCATCAGCGCAAGCAACGACGCGAGTTGCGGACCGGTCACCCCGAGCGGCTGGAAGCCGTCGCCGAGGCGTCCGGCGCGGCGCGCGGCCGCTCGGCTGTGCCCACCGATGTGAATCGGGAGACGTTCGCCCGCAACGGGTTTCGGGTAGCTCATGACGTTCTCGAAGTTGAAGAACTCGCCCGCGAAAGATACCCCCTCGGGCCGCTGCGCCCACAACGCGCGCAGGACGGCCAGCTGCTCGTCGGCCCGCCGGCCCCGGCTGTCGAACTCCACGCCGCAGGCGGCCAGCTCTTCGGAGAGCCAGCCCACCCCGACGCACAGGTGCAGCCGGCCGCCCGACAGGGCGTCGACGGTGGCGGCCCGCTTGGCCAGCACCACCGGGTGGTGATTGGGCAGCACTAACACGCCGGTGGCCAGCCCCAGGCTGCTGGTGTGGCCGGCCAGAAAGGCAAGCAGGTCAAGGGGATCCGGGATGGGGCAGTCTGCCGCCAGGCCGACGCGTCCCGAACTGTCGTAGGGATAGACGCTGTCGTAGCGGGTGAGCAGGACGGTGTGCTCGACAACGACGATCGATTCGAACCCGCAGGCCTCCAGATGGCGCGCGAAGGCCACCATCCAGTCGGGGTCCGCAGTGACACCGTCGGCGACCGGGGCCACCACCGAGACCTTCATGGTTTTCGAAGCTAACGAAGGCATCTCGCCGGTCGACTAGCGGGTCGCGCTTTCGGCCACGGCGGGCGTTATCGCGGCGCGCACGGCTTCGGCGAGCGTGGCGGCCCGGCGGTCGGTGAACACGTCCTCGAGCATCACCGCGCGCCCGTCGGGCCCCGTCAGCGGCACCCGCCAGTTGGGGTATTCGTCGGTGGTGCCGGGCTGATTCTGGGTCCGGCGGTCACCGACGGCGTCCGTCAGCGCCACGCCCAGCAGCCGCGACGGCGTCCTGCCCAGATAGCGGTACAGCGCCACGACGACGCGCTCCGGGTCGTCGTCGCCGTCCTCGAGCAACCCGACCCGGCGCAGCTCGGCCAGCCACGCCGCCAGCTCCGTCCGGTCGGCCTCCAGCTCCTCGTCGACGGGGCGGGTCAGCAGCCCCAACGAATCACGCAGCCGCACATGGTCGCCCGCCAGATAGCCGGCGGTCGGTGGCAGATCGTGCGTGGTGACCGAGGACAGGCAGTACTCGCGCCAGCGCTCGGCCGGCAGCGGGCCACCGGCCCCGTCGCGGTCCAACTCGAACCAGAGGATCGAGGTGCCCAGCAAGCCCCGCAACAAGAGGTAGTCGCGCACCCACGGCTCGACCGTGCCGAGATCCTCACCGACGACGACCGCGCCCGCGCGGTGCGCCTCCAGGGCGACGATGCCGATCATCGCTTCGTGGTCGTACCGCACGTAGGTGCCTTCGGTGGGCGAGGCGCCCTGCGGGATCCACCAGAGCCGGAACAACCCGATGATGTGGTCGATGCGCACCCCGCCGGCGTGCCGCAGCACCGCACGGATCAGCGCGCGAAAGGGCCGATACTCGTGCTCATCCAACCGATCCGGTCGCCACGGCGGCTGCGACCAGTCCTGGCCGAGCTGGTTGAACTCGTCCGGCGGCGCGCCCGCGGTCACGCCCAGCGCCAACACATCCTGCAGCGCCCAGGCGTCGGCACCATTGGGGTGCACCCCGACGGCCAGGTCGTGCATGATGCCCAACGACATGCCGGCCCGGATCGCCTGTGACTGCGCCGCGGCCAGCTGCTCGTCGAGCTGCCACTGCAACCACCGATGGAAATCGATTGTGTCGGAATGCTTTTGGACGAAGGCCGCCACCCCTGACGCGTCCGGGTGCTGCAACGCCTCGGGCCAGGAATGCCAGTCGTCGCCGTGCTTCTCGGCCAGCGCGCACCAGGTGGCGAAGTCGTCCAGCGCGCGGCCCTCCCGGTCGCGGTATGCCGCATAGGACAACTCGCGACCCGCCGACCGCGGTTCTTGGTGCAGTAGCCGCAGCGCCGCCCGTTTGGCCGCCCACGAGGCGTCGCGGTCGATGGCGTCGACGTCGCCGGCGCGCTGCTGGACCTCGGAGCGCAGCCGCCGGACCCGGCTGCGCTTGGTCAGGCCGGCGAACTCGGGAATCGCCTCGACATGAAGATAAATCGGATTGACGAAGCGTCGCGATGTCGGCAAATACGGCGACGGCTCCATCGGCTTGGTCGGGGCCGCGGCGTGCAGCGGATTGACCAGCAGGTAGTCGGCGCCGTGCCGGGAGGCCGACCACACCGCGAGGTCGGTCAGATCGGTCAGGTCGCCGACGCCCCACGACTGCCGCGACCGCACGCTGTACAGCTGCGCGGCCAGGCCCCACGCGCGCCGGGCGCCGAGCCGCTCGGGCAACCCCAGCCAATCCGGCGTCACGATCAGCGCGGTGCTGGTCTCGGCGTCACCGGAACGCAGATGCACCCGGTGATAGCCCAGCGGCAGGTCGGCGGGCAGCAGGAAGCTGGCCTCACCCACCCATCGACCGTCCAGGTCGAACGGCGGGGTGAAGTTGTCGACCTGTGCCACACCGCCGCGCACGGTGCCGTCTTCGAGCTGCAACCACACCTCGGCGGGATCCCCATGGGTGACATGCGCCCAGAACCGGATCTGCTCGCCGGTACGCCCCACGATGGTCGGCGGCAGTTGGCGCGCCCAGTGCGACCGCAGCTTCGCGGTCAGCGCGACGTTGCGCTCCTGCTCGTCGTCGGCCGCCACGCCGAGGGCACCCAGCACCGCCTTCAACGTCGCCTCGGCCACCCGCACCCGTCGGCCCGACCAGTCCTCGTACTCGGTCGCGACGCCATATCTGCGGGCGAGTTCGATCAGCGACGGAGCGAGTTCAGTCATGACGTCATCTTGCTGCCCGGATTCGGCGGGCGGCGACTCGGACCCGGGGCGAGTTGGCGCATTCTTTGCTGGGCGGTCGCCCGCCATTCATTTGAGGCCACTGCCGGCAATGGCTTCGCGCGCTCGACAGGACGAGCGGGCCCGCGGCGATTACGATGCCTTGAGGAGATCACCCGGCTCCGCTCGGCTCATCCATGGGGGAACGAAACTGCCAGTTCAGTGGCGCGCGTCGGGACCGCCTCTCCTGGCGGCCCGCAGCGGTGGACGGGGCCGGATTCGGGTGCATAAACAGATGTAGAAATGAATGCGCTCCGGCGCCGCGTGGCGAGGTCCGCGCAGGTGCCTTAACGTTGTCATGTAATTCGCGCTGGATCGGTCAAAGGACGATATCCAGGCGCTTCAGCAGACCGGATGGTGAATAAGTGGCGGAAGAGAGTCGCGGGCAACGCGGGTCGGGGTACGGCCTGGGGTTGTCGACCCGGACCCAGGTGACCGGCTACCAGTTCCTTGCGCGCCGCACCGCGATGGCGCTGACCCGGTGGCGCGTCCGCATGGAGGTCGAGCCGGGACGGCGGCAGAACCTGGCCGTGGTGGCATCGATCTCCGCCGCGCTCGTCATCTGCCTGGGCGCGCTGCTCTACTCCTTCATCAGCCCGGCCGGACAGATCAACGAGTCACCGATCATCGCCGACCGCGACTCCGGAGCGCTGTACGTCCGCGTCGGCGAGAAGTTGTACCCCGCGCTGAACCTGGCCTCGGCGCGCCTGATCACCGGTCGGCCGGACAACCCGCACCTGGTCAAATCCAACCAGATCGCCAGCCTGCCGCGCGGCCCGATGGTGGGCATCCCGGGCGCGCCGTCGAGCTTCCACCCGACCAGCCCGGCCGCGTCGTCGTGGTTGGTCTGCGACACCGTGGCGAACTCGACCGGTGCCGGCGCCCCGTCCGGTGTGACGGTGACCGTCATCGACGGCAACCCGGATCTGAGCAACCACCGGCGGGTGCTGACCGGCTCGGACGCGGTGGTGTTGAACTACAGCGGGGACGCGTGGGTGATCCGGGACGGGCGCCGCTCCCGCATCGACGGGTCCAACCGGTCGGTGCTGCTGCCGCTGGGACTGACCCCCGAACAGGTCAGCATGGCCAAGCCGATGAGCCGCGCCCTCTACGACGCGCTGCCGGTCGGGCCGGAACTGACCGTGCCGCAGATTCAGAACGCGGGCGCGGGGGCGTCGTTCCCGAACGCGCCCGGCCCGATCGGCACGGTGATCGTCACCCCGCAAATCAGTGGGCCGCAACAGTATTCGTTGGTGTTGGCCGACGGCGTGCAGACCCTGCCGCCGCTGGTGGCCCAGATCCTGCAGAACGCCGGACCGGGCAACACCAAACCGGTGACCGTGGAGCCGTCCGCGCTGGCGAAGATGCCGGTGGTCAACAAGCTCGACCTGTCGTCGTACCCGGACGCGCCGCTGAACGTGATGGACATCCGGGAGAACCCGGCGACCTGCTGGTGGTGGCAGAAGACCTCCGGTGAGAACCGGGC
>NZ_LZLL01000084.1:0-13967 GCF_001669335.1 Mycobacterium sp. 1245852.3
GTCGGCGACGTCACGTGCACCGGATGCGTGGAATCGCAGGCCGCCACGGTGGACGAGGTCATCGCCGAGACCGCGGTGTCCCGGCTGACCGAGCGCGGGGCCACCCGGGCTGACGACCGCATCTCGGATGCGGGCATGGAAGACCGCAAACGGCAGGGGTACTTCTGATGACAACGCTTTTGCGGCTCGCGACCGCGGGTTCGGTCGACGACGGCAAGTCCACCCTGATCGGCCGCCTGCTGTATGACTCCAAGGCCGTGATGGAAGACCAGTGGGCCGCGGTGGAACAGACGTCCAAGGACCGCGGACACGACTACACCGACCTGGCGCTGGTGACCGACGGCCTGCGGGCCGAGCGCGAACAGGGCATCACGATCGACGTCGCTTACCGCTACTTCGCCACTCCCAAGCGCAAATTCATCATCGCCGACACCCCCGGCCACATCCAGTACACCCGCAACATGGTGACCGGGGCGTCGACCGCGCAGCTGGTGATCGTGCTCGTCGACGCGCGACATGGCCTGCTGGAGCAGTCGCGCCGGCACGCCTTCCTGGCATCCCTGCTGGGCATCCAGCACATCGTGCTCGCGGTCAACAAGATGGACCTGATCGGCTGGGACAGAGAGAAATTCGAGGCCATCCGGGACGAATTCCACGCCTTCGCCGCGCGTCTGGACGTGCACGACGTGGCCACCATTCCGCTTTCGGCGCTGCACGGCGACAACGTGGTGACCAAGTCCGACCAGACACCGTGGTACGAGGGCCCGGCGTTGCTGTCGCACCTCGAGGAGGTGTACATCGCCGGTGACCGCAACATGGTCGACGTGCGGTTCCCGGTCCAGTACGTCATCCGCCCGCATACCCGCGAACACCAGGACCACCGCAGCTACGCCGGCACGGTCGCCAGCGGGGTTATGCGGCCGGGTGATGAAGTGGTGGTGCTGCCGGTCGGCAAGCGCACCCGGATCACCGCGATCGACGGGCCGAATGGTCCGGTGGAAGAAGCGTTTCCGCCGATGGCCGTATCGCTGACCCTGGCCGACGAGATCGACATCTCGCGCGGTGATTTGATCGCCCGCACCCACAATCAGCCCAGGGTGGCGCAGGAGTTCGACGCGACGGTGTGCTGGATGGCCGACAATGCGGCGCTCGAGCCCGGCCGCGACTACGTCATCAAGCACACCACCCGGACCACGCACGCGAAGGTGACCGCGCTCGACTACCGGCTCGACGTCAACACCCTGCATCGCGACAAGAGCGCAACGGCGTTGCAGCTCAACGAACTCGGTCGCATTTCGCTGCGCACCCAGGTGCCGCTGCTGCTCGACGAGTACACCCGCAACCCCAGCACCGGCTCGTTCATCCTCATCGACCCGCACACCAACGGCACGGTGGCCGCCGGCATGGTGCTGCGCGACGCTTCGGCGCAGGCGGCGAGCCCGAACACCGTGCGGCACAAGCCATCCGCCATCGCCGAGGCGCGGCCGCGGGGCAAGACGGTGTGGTTCACCGGTTTGTCCGGATCCGGCAAGTCGTCGGTGGCCATGCTGGTGGAGCAGAAGCTGCTCGAAAAGGGTTCTCTGGCTTACGTTCTCGACGGTGACAACCTGAGACACGGTTTGAACGCCGACCTGGGCTTTTCCATGGCGGACCGGGCCGAAAACCTGCGCCGGCTGGCACACGTGGCGGCGCTGCTCGCCGACGCCGGCAATGTCGTGCTGGTGCCGGCGATCAGTCCGCTGACCGAGCAACGCGAACTGGCGCGCCAAGTGCACGTCGACGCCGGCTTCGACTTCTTCGAGGTGTTCTGTGACACCCCGATCGAGGAATGCGAAAAGCGTGATCCCAAGGGCCTGTACGCCAAAGCCCGGGCGGGGGAGATCACCCAGTTCACCGGCATCGACAGCCCGTATCAGGCGCCAGTGAATGCCGACCTGCGCCTGACCCCGGACGGTACCGTCGAGGAGCAGGCGCAGCGGGTCATCGACCTGCTCGAATCGAGCGGGTAGCACGCCAGGTCAGCCAGGCTGCACCGATATTGTGCCGCCGGGTGGCACAATCCTGTGAGTGCGCATGTCGGCGAAGGCGGAGTATGCCGTGCGGGCGATGATTCAGCTCGCCACGGTGCCCGACGGAACGCTGGTGAAGACCGACGACCTGGCCCAGGCCCAGGGCATCCCGCCGCAGTTCCTCGTCGACATCCTGACCAATCTGCGCACCGACCGGCTGGTGCGCAGCCACCGCGGTCGTGAAGGCGGCTACGAATTGGCCCGTCCCGGCAAAGACATCAGCATCGCCGACGTGCTGCGCTGCATCGACGGACCGTTGGCCAGCGTCCGTGACATCGGGCTGGGCGATCTACCGTATTCGGGTCCGACGGCGGCGCTCACCGACGTGTGGCGCGCGCTGCGGGCCAGCATGCGTTCGGTGCTCGAAGAAACGACGTTGGCCGACGTCGCCGCCGGTGCCCTGCCCAAGCATGTCGCGCAACTGGCCGACGACTATCGCCGGCAGGAAAGCCAGCGGCACGGTACGGCGCGCACCGGCGACTGAGCGAAGTTTCCGCTCAGCCCGCCGATCCGTACGGGCTGGTGAGGATCTCCATGGCATGGCCGGACGGGTCCAGGAAATAGACCCCGCGCCCACCGTGGTTGTGGTTGATCTCGCCGGGACGGTTGGCGCCCGGATCGGCCCAGTGCTGCAGCCCGCGTGAGGAAATCCTGGCGTAGATGGCGTCGAACTCCTGCTCGGACACCAGGAACGCGTAGTGCTGGCGCGGGATGTCCGCGCCTTCCGGGGCGTCGGCGTAGTCGAGACTTACACCGTGCTCGAGTTCGACGACCATGAAGTGGCCGAAGGGCTTTGGGCTGGGCAGGCCGAACAGCTCGGTGAGGAACTCGGCTGATTCTCGTTTATCGCGTGACGCGACGATGGTGTGGTTGAAACTGATGGTCATAGTTTTTTCCAGTCAACCACCGTCCGCCGGGCGCGACAACGCCGCGCTATTTCGGCGCGGTTAGCTCGAGGGCGATGTTGTCGGGGTCACGGAACTCCAGGATGTAGGACGGTCCGATGTCTTTGACCGGCTCATGACCGACGCCGAGTTCGTCGAGATGTGCTGCCGCCGAATCCAATTCGTCTTTGCTGGCGAGCCGGAAGGCAATGTGGTCGAGGCCGACGCGATCCTCGTCGAAGCGGTCCGCGGCCACCGGGCGCAGACCGAGTAGCGTGCCGCCGAGGTCGTAGATCACGCCGCCGTACAGGAAGCTCAACTGGTTGCGGGTGGGTTCATCGGCGTTGTCGGGGACCTCGATCAAAACCGGCCAGCCGAACACGCTCTCGTAGAACTGCCGCGACCGCTCGATATCGGTCACGGTCAGCCGGACATGCGCGATGGAACTACTGGTGAACGCCACTCGGTCCATGGTTCCACTGATGGGCTGCATTAGAAACATGCCAAAATCGCCGTCGTGCAGATTGCGATGACCATGCCGGTGATGGAGCCGGATCTGGATGCGACCGTGCTCGAGACCTGGGCGCGCGCCATTGACGAGGGGCCGTTCTCGTCGCTGTGCTGGGGTGAGCGCATCGCGTTCGACAACCCGGACAACCTGACGTTGCTGGGTGCGCTGGCCGCCTGGACCAAGCGGGTGCGGCTGCTGACCACGGTCATCGTGCCGCAGCTACACGATCCGGTGATGCTCGCCAAGGGGCTAGCGACCGGCGACCTGCTCAGCGGTGGCCGGCTCACCGTGGGCATCGGCGTGGGCGGTCGGCACGAGGACTACCACGCCGTGGGCGCCGATCCGGCGACGCAGACGATGCGCGGCATGGCCGAACGCGTGGCGGTGATGAAGCGGGTCTGGGCGGGGGAGAAGACCTCCGATTCGGTGCTGCCGGTCGGCCCGGCGCCGGTGCAGCCCGGCGGTCCGCCGCTGTTCGTCGGGAGTATCGGACCGAAAACCATCCGCAGCGCGGCCGCGTGGGCCGACGGGCTCGCCGGCACCACCCTGGACCTCGACGTGGCCAAGCAGAACGAGCTGTTCGACGTGACCCGGGCGGCCTGGGCGCAGGCCGGCAAACCCAAACCCCACCTGATCACTTCGTTCTGGTTCGCCTTCGGCTCGCCCGAGGGGTCCCGCGACCAGATCCACCGTCACCTGCGCCGCTACATGAACTGGATACCGGCCGACTACGTCGACGCGATGGCACCGATGACCGGCTGGGCCGGCAGCGAGGACGAGCTGCTCGACGTGTTGCGCAGGTTCGCCGAGATCGGCACCGATGAGGTCCAGCTGATCCCGACCAGCTCGGATGTCGATCAGCTTCGTCGCGCCGCGGACGTGGCAGCACGGCTCTAGCGTTACGGCAACGCTGCAGGTCAAATCGGGTGAATTGCCGCGCCGACGCGGTGGCGATTTCATTAGCGGCATGACGCAGCAGGAGCTGCCCGCCCCGCTAGCCGTACTGACCGGGCTCATGACCGAGTGCGCGAGCAACGGCGACTACGCCGGGGCCGCGCGGCAGGCGAACGAGCTGGTCACCCTGTGCCGGGCGACGCTGGGCGAGCGGCACCCCACCGTGCTGGAACTCAAGGTGTCGCTGGCCACCGTGCAACTGCGCGCCGGCGACGACGCCGTCGCCTACGAAGAGTTCGCCCGATTGATCCCCGACCTGGTCGAGGTGCTTGGGCGCGATCACCTCAGTACCCTGACCGCTCGCCACCTCCTGGCGGGTCGGCAACAACCGTCGCTGTCAGCGCTCGCCGAGTGGTCGCAGCTTTTCGCCGACGAACAGCGCGTGTTGGGCGCCGAACACGAGAGCGTGCTGGTCGCCCGCGAGAAAATCGCCGAGAAGCGTTGGGAGATAGGCGATTTCGTCGGTGCGCTGGCCGAGGGTGAACACGTACTCGCCGCGCGGCGGCGCGTGCTGGGTGACGACCACGCCGACACCCTGGGCACGCGGTTGATGCTGGCGATCTGGCGGGGCCGCTCCGGTGACGTCCCCACGGCCGTCGCCGAGCTCGAACCGTTGATCGGCGAGCTGCGCGACAAGCTGGGCGACGACCACGTTCACCTGCTGATGGCCCGGCACATGTTCACGCTGTGGGCCCCGGACCTGGCCGGCGTAAAGGACGAGGTCGCGGCGTGGGAGGCGCTGGTCGACGAGGAGGCGCGGGTGCTGGGCGACGAGCATCCGGTGACCGTCGCCGCCCGCCATGAGCTGGCCGGATGGTGCGCCCGGCACGGCCGGCCACCGGACGAATCCGGTGGCCGATCCGCTTCGGCCCGCAGGTGCGCTGAGCGTTAGGTCGCCGCTTTGTCCACCGGACGCTCGTCGGCGGCAGGCTCCTGGGGCGGCTGCCCCTTGCGCAGCGTCTCCAGCAGCTCGCGATACGGCCCCACCAGATAGACGGTGTCGCCGCCGCGCAGCCAGGCGTCGCGACGAGGGTGCAGCTCGACAGGGGTGTCCCGGCGGGTGATCGCGATGACCCGGGTCTGGGTGGACATCTCGAACATGCGCAGCCCGTCGAGTTCGCTGCCGGCCGCCACGTGCATCGCGCCGACCATGAACGAACGCTGCCCGATCGAAAACGTGCCCAGCACCTGCAGGCCCATCGCGGCACCGATGAACCAGGGCGCCGCCAGGTCGACGGTCGAGCGAACGTTCTCAAAGCCGAACCGCTTGGCCACCGCATCGCCGAGGGCGCGGTCGTAGATGCGCAGCACGATGGGCACATCGGGCCGGTTGACCTCGGGCATCACCCGGGGACCCAGCATCTCGCGCAGCACGATTCCGGTCTCGATGTTGACCATGTCGTCCTGGGTCAGCACCGCGACGGCCCGGGCGCGGTCGACGCGGGCCGCCTCGAGTGTCTGGCGCAGCGTTGCGTCCCCGAAGATCACCGGTACGTCGAGTTCGTCTGCGGTGGAGAGGAATCGGTTGTTCTCGTCGCGTTCGATCACCGCGACGTCATATCCGGCGGCGGTCAGGTCGCCGACGACGCGGCTGCCGAACGAGCCCAGCCCGACGACGATGATGTGGTTGCGCAGATGGCGCGCGCGCCGAACCCCGGCCGATTGCAGGAAGCGGCGTGACAGCAGCAAGTCGGCCAGGAATGCGACGAGCAGCGCGGTGGTGGTTACGCCGGAAAACATCAAGGCGACGGCGAAGATTCGCAGCCACGCGGACTGGTGCAGGAAGGTGAATTCGCCGTAACCCACGGTGGTGATGGTCTCCGCGGTGAAGTACATCGCGTCCAGCCAGGACAGTCGCGGCCGCGTGTACGAGAAGTGCACGACGACCGTCGACGCGAGCAACAGACTGAGCGCGAGCAGCATTGCGGGGAAGAGCATGGGATTGACGTCGTCGCGCATCGCCCGCGCGGCGTCGGAAACCCGCCGCATCCATGACTGGCGTGAGCGGGTCGCGGCCGGCCGGGGAGTCTTGATGCCGCGCGCGGCCAGCTCGTCGGCGCTGCCGATCATGGCGGTCCAGTCGCCCTTGCGCACTTCGTGATCTCGTCCGGGACAGGGCACCACTTCGTCGGATCTCGCGGAGTTCGCGCCGTGGATCACGGCCACCGGTGCCAGGTCGCCGTAGATCTCACGAAGGGTCGCGTCGCGCGGCGCCTCGGCCCCCGACACCAGGAATTTGATGCCGGCCGCCTCGACCGGGTGGGTGCTGCTCGCCAGACAGGCTTCGACGACCGACGGCGCCGCGAGGTCGGCGACGTCCAGGATGGCCCCGGGACCGTTGTCGGCGGCCACCGCTCCGCGCAGCACGTCGTTGCCCAGTCGGGCGACCACGCGCACACGAGGATTCGCTTTCCTTGCCAGCAAGGCGATTTCGAGATTCTTCGCGTCGTCGTCCCCGGCGCAGACGATGGCGTGCGCGCGGGCGAGATCGGTGGCGACGAGCTCCTCGCTGTGCAGCTTGACGATGGTGGCACCGGCGCGGTTCAGTTCCTCGGCAATCGTTGTCGCGAGCGCGTTGTCACCGCTGACGATGATGTGGCGGCGCGTGCTCATGTATCCCCACCTCTGCGACTTTTGTTGCTACGACTATCGGGCACTGCGTCGATGGATGCCAGCGTGACATGTCCGGACTCCTCTTGAGGGAGATAATGACGCGGATCATCGCTTGACGGCGAAGCTGTAGGACTGATTGGGAGGGTGCGGTGGAGGGTGGGCCGCTGGATTGGTGGTTGGACCGGATCAACTTGCTTATCGACATGACTGGCGATGTCGATCTGGGTGGCTCGGTCACGCTGGATTATTCCGAGGCATCGTTGTCGGCGCTGGAGACCGCGGCGCGCGATCGGTTGGCCGATCCGGCTGAGGCGCTCGAGGACGCAAATCAGTCGTTCACCGCGGGGGTGGTGGCGTATCTGGGTGAGGCCTTGATGCGTGTCGGTGGTGGGCGGTGGGACTGGGTCGCCGAGCCGCCCGCGGGTGTCGCGGTTGATGACCCCGGACTGCGGCGGCGGCTGTCTGAGCATCGTTGGCGGATCGACAGTGCGGGCGAACCCGATGCGACGGGCTTTCCGATCATCCGCCCCGACTCCGAATCGGGGCTGGAGGCGTTGTCGCCGACGCATCTGTTGCTGCAAGCGTTGGCCGATGAGAGTGCGGTGTTGGTGGCCGTGTACGGGCGCTGGCGGCAGGTCGTCCAGGACTATGCCGAAGCGCATCCTGGGTGGTCCCCGGTCAAAGAGCGCACCCTGGCGGATGGTCTGTTCAATGCTCCGCCGCCCTCGACGGTGCTCGATGACTGGCTGGCTCACCAGGAGCAACATTTCGCCGATTGGGCGGCCCGCAACGGTGGCAACTGGGATTACAGTCCCGACAGCATCGGCCGGTTGACCGAGCTCGTATCGCGGAAAGCGCCGACCGTGGCCGCGCTTCGAGATCCGGCTAATCGCGAGTTCGTCGACGGCGCCTGTTACTACCTGGGCGAGATATTGCGGCGCGGCTGCCCCTCGCGTTGGGTGTACCGCGAGTTTCGCGACGAGGGCGACCCGATTACCGCGAACTTTCAACTTCAGCTGACCGACGATGCCGGTTTTACCGGTCCGTTCCATTTGCTGTCATTCATGCTCGAGCGTGGCGACCTCGGGCGTCCTCGCGCCTACTACGACGAATGGGTCGGTTGACTTCACTCCGCTGATCCAACAGATCGCGCGCGAAAACCGTTGCAAGGAGGCGCATCGTCGTCGCCGGGCAGTCTGCTGGAAAGCCGACGGGGCCGATTGGGAGGGTGCGGTGGAGGGTGGGCCGCTGGATTGGTGGTTGGACCGGATCAACTTGCTTATCGACATGACTGGCGATGTCGATCTGGGTGGCTCGGTCACGCTGGATTATTCCGAGGCATCGTTGTCGGCGCTGGAGACCGCGGCGCGCGATCGGTTGGCCGATCCGGCTGAGGCGCTCGAGGACGCAAATCAGTCGTTCACCGCGGGGGTGGTGGCGTATCTGGGTGAGGCCTTGATGCGTGTCGGTGGTGGGCGGTGGGACTGGGTCGCCGAGCCGCCCGCGGGTGTCGCGGTTGATGACCCCGGACTGCGGCGGCTGTCTGAGCATCGTTGGCGGATCGACAGTGCGGGCGAACCCGATGCGACGGGCTTTCCGATCATCCGCCCCGACTCCGAATCGGGGCTGGAGGCGTTGTCGCCGACGCATCTGTTGCTGCAAGCGTTGGCCGATGAGAGTGCGGTGTTGGTGGCCGTGTACGGGCGCTGGCGGCAGGTCGTCCAGGACTATGCCGAAGCGCATCCTGGGTGGTCCCCGGTCAAAGAGCGCACCCTGGCGGATGGTCTGTTCAATGCTCCGCCGCCCTCGACGGTGCTCGATGACTGGCTGGCTCACCAGGAGCAACATTTCGCCGATTGGGCGGCCCGCAACGGTGGCAACTGGGATTACAGTCCCGACAGCATCGGCCGACTCACTGCCCTCGTGCTGCAGGTGACGCCGACGGTCGAGGCTTTCCATGCTCCGGCCAATGCCGACTTCGTCGATGGCGCTTCCTATTACATGGGCGAAATGCTGCGCCGTGGCCATCCGTCCCGATGGGTCTACCGCGACTTCGCCGACGAGGGCGATTCAATTACCGCCAACTTCAAGATTCAGCTCAACGACGACGCCGGCTTCACGGCGCCATACCATCTGCTCTCCGCCATGGTCAGGCATAAAGATCCCGGCGATACCCGCGCGTACTACGACGAATGGGTCGGCTGAATTCTCAAGCCCGTCAACCTCACTTAGGATCGCGACATCTTGTGCTTCGTCTTCGAGCGCGAAGTCCGACGGGGAGGGCCGCACATGGCTCGGGTTTGGCTGATTTGGCGTCGCGTCGTTGCGACCGCCCTGGTTCTGGTGTTGGCGTCGCTGCTGACGCCCACGCGCCAGGCCATTGCGGATCCCGCACCGAAACTGCCCGGATACTCCGCCGACCAGGATCCGCCGCCGGGCAAGACCCCGCTCACCTATACCTTTCCATCGGCCAATGGCCTCTCTGCGCTACCCGCACCGAGCCGCGCGGCTTTGATCGATATCAATACCAGGGGCAAGTACAAAGCCGGCACCGAACAACACCTCTACAAGAGCTGGCTGGTCTACCAGAACCAACGGGCCCCCGCCGTGGCGAATCCACTGAGCTGGGCGGACTATCGCGACGCTTACGTGCGCGCCTTCAACAATCGCAACACCGGCACCAGCTTCGAAACCGCGCTCGATCAAGAGCTGAAGTTGACGGAGAACGGATACATCCGCAACCGGAAGATCAAGGGCACCTCGATCAACCGCCGCCCTGACTTCCACAACGATCAAGAAATCGTCGAGATCAAGACCGGGGCCGTCGACAAGGCGCAGCTCGAAGACTTCCTACGCATCGCGCAGCAGACCGGCCGTCGCGTGGTGTACATCTTCCCGGACAAGCCGCCGCCGGCCACGCTGCAAGCGATGCTTGCCGCCGGCCAAGGCCTGGGCGCATCCGACCGGCTATTCGTCCGCTATTACCCGACGGTGGGTGTACCCGACCCGTCCGGGAAAGCCGTACTCGCCAGCGGCGGGCAGAACCCCGTGAACGGCGGTGCCGATCAAACCACGGGCGCTTCTCCGGACTCGCCGGCCCAGGCAATCGAACAAGCCTTCGTCTCCGGGCAGGTCAACGCCGACATGGACATTGAACAGGCGGCCCAGGACCCCGAGTCGGTGCCCGAGTCGGTGCCCGTCTCGGCGCCGGCCCCCGCGCCGGGCCAGCAAGCGCCCGGTTCGGCTCCGGCGCCCGCACCGGGCCAGCAGGCGCCCGCCCCGGGGCAGCAAGCTCCCGCCCCGGCACCGCAGGCGCCCGGCCCGGCACCCCAGGCCCCCGGTTCGGTTCCTGCGCCGCAAGCGCCCCGACCAGTTCCGGCTCCGCAAACGCCCAGGCAGGCGGCCGGTCCGATGCCGATCAATCCGGGAGCCGTTGTCGGTCCGATCGTCGACGCCGGAGTGCTGGCGGGCGTGACGGCCGCCAACACCGTCGCCGGCATCATCGGCGCCGCCACGGGCGGCGCTGCCACCGTTTTGGCCAACGTCACGGGTGGGCTGGTCAGCGGCATCGCCGGCGCGGTGACCGGGGGAATCGTCGGTGGCGTGGCCAGCGGGATCGGCGGCGGCGTCGCGAGCGGGCTTGGTGCCGTTACCAGCGGGATCGGTGGCGTGCTCGGCGGCGTCGACTTCTCCACGCTGCAGCTGCGCTACATCTCCGACACCGACCTGAACGGCAACGGTGTGCAGTACTCCTTCGCCGCCAATACGCAAACCGGCGCTGCACCGTCGTTCGGTGGAAATGCCAACGCCTACATGGCTTCCGATTCGTTCTTCGTCTGGCTGGCGCTGCCCACCTCGGCCTTCACGGTGAACCTCAACCCGAACGAACCCGACCGCATCATCGACGCCCAGTTCGGTCGCACCGACGCCGGGCGGATCCTGCTGGAAGCCGACTACACCATGAAGCAGGCCACGGCGAAGCTCGTCGACCCCGCCACGCCGGACGGCCGCCAATTCCTGGACGCGCTGAAAGGCTCCAAATGCTTTTCGCCGCAACGTAAGTGGATCATCCCGTTGCCGGCCAGCGTGTCCACCCAGGGAGACTCGATGTACATCCTGGACGCCCCGCTTGATGTGAAGCTCGAGATCGAGGGAATGGACTTGAAGCCGGGCATCGGCTGCCCCGCCCAGGACGCCGGAATCACCCGCCAAAACGACGATCTGTACCGGACCATGATCCTGCCGAAGATCGTCGACGAGGTGAATCACGCGCCCGAATACGCCGATCTGCGCCGCGTGTATGCGAGCCGGATCGCCGCGGAGTGGTACCGGCAACGCAGCGCCACCAAGGCCACCGCCTACTCGAAAATCGTTGACTCGGGCAACATCGACGCCTGGACGTCGAAGGAACCCTTCAGCCCGCAGGAACTGTTCGACCGCTACCGCAAGTCCTTCTACGAAGGAGACGCGACCTACAGCTGGCAGACCGGTGACCGCACCACCTGGAAACTGACTATCGGCGGCGTCGACTTCACCAACATCCCGATGGTCAACATGACGCCGAAGGACTTCGCCAAAGATCACCCCAACCTGCCCGCAACCGCAAGTGGTTCGCTGTTCGGCCCGCGGCTGCAGAGTTCGCCGCAACAGAGTTCCGCGCAGCAGGTCTGGCTGGGCGGCCTGACCAGTGCCCGACCCATGAGCCAGGTGTGGAAGGGCGATCCGGGCGTGCTCATTCCCATGCCGAAGTCGGTATTCGGCACGTCGCTGAGTCCGCTCATGTACGCCGCGATCGCGTTGCCGTTGGCCGCCTGGATCGGTGTCGGGGGCGCGCTGTGGTGGCGTCGTAGGCGACCGGCAGGCTTGCCGGGGAGGCGTTGACGATGTCAGACCATTCCCAGGATCCCTTCTCCGATCCCTTCGGCCCCCAACCGGTTTCGCCGTCGCCATCGTGGGGCCCGCCGGCTTCGCCCGGCCTGCCGCCGCCGCGAGCTACGCCGCGACCGCCCGCCGCGCCACCACCGCCCGTGGCGCCGCCACCGTCCATCCGGCCGTCGGCGTCGTCGGCCAAGGCGGCCGCGGGTATGTCCCCGGCCGCCGTGTTTTTCGGGAGCTATGTGTTCGCCGGCATCGCCGCGCTGTTGTTGGCGGCGGCGATCGCCGTGCTGGTGGCGATTTCGGATTTCCGTGCACGCGGTAGTACGTCGGGGCCGGTGCTGGTCGCGACGGCCGCGGGGTTGATCGTCGTCGCCGCGTTGGTGGTGTCGCTGGGTGTGCTCGACGATCGCGGCCGCAGCCGGGCCAGGATCGTGACGTGGGTCTTCTGCGGCCTCGGATTGGCCGCTGGCGCAGCGGTTTTCGTCGTCGACCCCGGCGGGTCGGTGGCGTGGTTCGGTCAGTTGCTGCAGGTGGGCGCGGTCGCGACGATCATCATTTCGGTCGCCTCCGCGGTGTTGCTCGCGCTGCCGGAGTCCAACGCGTACTTCCGCCAGGGCAGGCCTGCGCCCGTTACCGCATCGACCTTTCCGCAATCCGCTGCCTTCCCGCCGCCCGTCCCGCATCGGCCTCCGCCGTTCGCGCAACCGCCGGCTGGCACCACACCGCCTCCGAGGACGCCCGCGAACGACGCTGACTACGACCCCTTCTCATGACGGCTAGCTGGCCGGGTCCCAGTTGGCCCAACCCCTTCGATCCGGGCGCGCCGCCCCCGCCGGCGAATGTCTTTGATGGCGAAGTGGCCCAACACGATTCCCACCGGGGCAAGCAGGAACGCAAACACAACCGACAGCGTGGCCAGCGTGTTCACCTCGTCCGACGGCGGGCGAGCGGACGGTTGGGCGGGCGCCGGGGGCGACGCTGGGCAACAGGCAGACCGGCCAGCCGACGGCGCACTCCGGCGCCACCACAGCCGCGGCGAAGCCGAGCGCCACCGCCGCCGCGCCGCCGGAACCGTCGGTGACCCCCGAAGGCCTACAGTCGCTGGTGCTCACCGGGGAAGACGTCGCCGGCCTGATCAAGGCGCCCGGCATGTACGTCAACAAGACCTGGACGCAAACGCACGAACTGCAGCCCGGCGACAGCTTCGATCCCCCGGAATGCACCGAAGCGGTGTTCAACGGCTTGACAGCGTCCTATCGAGACAGCGGTTACCGCGCCATCTACGGCGTCGACCTGGGGCAGCACACCAACGGTTTCCCGCACGGGGTTTCGGAGTTCGTCGCGACGTTCGACAATGCCGCGGCCGCAAAGGGTTTCGTCGCCGGCGCCATCAACCACATCAACGGTTGTGCCGGCAGGCAGTTGACCTACTCGCACGGCGGCATCTCCGGCATCTACAGCGTCGGGACGCCGGTGCAGACCGGCCCGGTGACGTCGGTGCGCAGCACCCTGGGGACCGTGCAGGACAACGGGCGGACCACCGACGTCGGCGGCCAGCACACCAGCGCGCTGCGGGCCCTGGCGGCCAAGGCCAACGTCGTGGTCGACGTCGACGTCATCGGACGTGATCTCGGCGACGACGCCGCCGCCCTCGTGCAGGGCATCCTGGGCCGTATCCCGAGTTGAGCGGGCTGCCAACAGGATTGGCGGGCTACAGGACCCGAACGTCTGCCGGTGACCAGAACGCGCGCATCGACGTGATCTTGGCGTCCCCATCGAACGACATCGTCGAAATGGGCGAGATCCGGGTGCGGCTGTCACCGGCGTCGAGCGTCAGATGCCAGAAGAAGGCGGCCTCGCTGCCGCCGATCCGTATTTCGGCGAGTTCGGTGTCCTTCTTCGCGTCCTGAAACCCCGTGTAGAAGGCGCGGATGGCATCATGCCCGCGGCGGATGTCGGAGCCGATCGGGTCCTCGATGGTGGCGTCGTCGGCGTAGAGCGCCACGATGTCGTCGGCGGTGCCCGTGGCGACCAGCGCGAGGTAGCGACTGTCCGGCT
>NZ_LZLL01000085.1:0-11505 GCF_001669335.1 Mycobacterium sp. 1245852.3
CGCCAAGCCATCACCGCCGCGGGCAGCGGCTGCTCGGCCGCCATCGACGCCGAACGCTGGCTCGCCGACCACGAAGAGTCCAGCGCCGCCGCCCAAGGCGACGCAACCGAATTTCCTGGCAGTACCGACACATTGATTGGAGCACCACAATGACCGACGCCGAAAAAGCCGGGGCCACAATAGAAGTCTCTGACGCGTCGTTTTCCACCGACGTCTTGTCCAGCAATAAGCCTGTGCTGGTTGACTTTTGGGCAACGTGGTGCGGCCCCTGCAAGATGGTGGCGCCGGTCCTCGAAGAGATCGCCAGCGAGCGGGGCGAACAGCTCACCGTTGCCAAGCTCGACGTGGACGCCAACCCCGAAACCGCACAGAGCTTCCAGGTGGTCTCCATTCCCACCCTGATCCTGTTCAAAGACGGGCAGCCGGTGAAGCGAATCGTCGGCGCCAAGGGCAAGGCCGCACTGCTGCGCGAGCTCTCGGACGCGGTTCCCAACCTCAGCTGATCTTCATTTGATTTCCGCGCACCACGCCCCGCGCATAGCCTGGGGTTTTCCCGAATTGACGAAGCGTCTGCGACAATACGGTTAGCTGTTGCCCATTTTTGAGCTCGTCAGTTAGTCCCGGAGGGCCCCCTGTATGTCGAGTCCGCGCCGCGAATACGGCGACGCGCTGCGCTGTGGTGACCGCGGCGCTGCTGTGACCGAGATTCGGGCGACACTGGCCTCCCTGGGCCTGCTCGATGGCTCCGACGACGATCTCAACACCGGCCAGCAGGTGGCCCACGAACTCTTCGACGCCGAACTCGACCAGGCGGTGCGCGCTTTCCAACAACATCGCGGCCTGCTGGTGGACGGCATCGTCGGTGAGGCCACCTACCGGGCTCTCAAAGAGGCGTCGTACCGGTTGGGCGCGCGCACGTTGTACCACCAATTCGGCGCCCCGCTGTTCGGCGATGACGTGGCCACGCTGCAGGCCCGGCTCCAGGATCTGGGTTTCTACACCGGCCTGGTCGACGGATACTTCGGGTTGCAGACGCACAACGCGTTGATGTCGTATCAGCGCGAGTACGGGCTTTCCGCCGACGGGATCTGCGGTCCGGAAACGTTGCGCTCCTTTCACTTTTTGAGTTCACGGGTCAGCGGCGGATCGCCACACGCGCTCCGCGAAGAAGAGCTCGTTCGCTCATCGGGCCCCAAGCTGTCGGGCAAGCGGATCATCATCGATCCGGGCCGCGGCGGCGCGGACCACGGCGCCATCATGCAGGGCCCGTCCGGACCGATCAGTGAAGCAGATGTGTTGTGGGACTTGGCCAGCCGGCTCGAGGGACGGATGGCCGCGATCGGCATGGAGACCTTCCTGTCGCGACCGGTCAACCGCAGTCCGTTGGATGCCGAGCGCGCCGCCACCGCCAACAACGTCGGCGCCGATCTGATGATCAGCCTGCGCTGTGAGAGTCAGGTCAGCGCCGCCGCCAACGGAGTGGCGTCGTTCCACTTCGGGAACTCACACGGTTCGGTCTCCACCATCGGGCGTAACCTCGCCGACTTCATCCAGCGGGAAGTGGTGGCCCGCACCGGATTACGCGATTGCCGCACGCACGGCCGGACGTGGGACCTGCTGCGCCTGACCCGGATGCCCACGGTGCAGGTCGACGTCGGCTACATCACCAACCCGCGTGATCGCTCGATGCTGGTATCAACGCAGACCCGTGATGCCATCGCCGAGGGAATCCTGGCCGCGGTCAAGCGGCTGTATCTGTTGGGCAAAAACGACCGGCCCACTGGCACTTTCACTTTCGCCGAATTGCTGGCCCACGAATTGTCGGTGGAACGCACCAGCCAGCTGGGCGGTTCTTAGCCGTTAACCACCCGCGGTGGTTTTCAACGTTTTCAACGCATTTGCCGCCGTAGACCCGGCACCGACCGGCTGCTCCAGGTGTGCGCTCTCCAGCAGCCGCTCCAGCGCCGCCTCCACTTCGGCCTTCCAGCCCAGCCCCTTGTCGAGCTCGAGCCGCAGTCGCGGGAAATACGTATGTGGTGCCACCACAACGAAACCCGCGTCTTTCAAGAAGTCCGCGTCCATGACGCAATGGTCCACCGAACAGTCGCCCACCGCTTCCAGTACCGGACGCACGTCGGGACCGACCAGCCGCGGATCCTGCAGTTCCGACGCCGCCGGGGTGCGGCCGAACGCCTCAAGCGCCCGCACGCCGCGGCGCACCAGCTCGTCGATCACCCGCGCGATCAACCCGTTCGGTAGATCGTCGGCCGCCGGCCCGGGTTCGATGCCCATCGACGTCAACAGCACGGCGTCCGCGGAGACCGGACCGGTCGGGAACCGCTGCGCCCGCGGCACCGCCCGCGGCGGGGCGTAGAACACGTAGCCCAGGCACGGCGGCTCGGACTGGCTTCGTTCGTCCGGGACCGCGGTCGCGACCTGCCCGCACGAGCCCCACTCCAGCATCACCATCGACAGCCACGCTTCTTTTTCGAACTCGGGGTCGGCGAGGTGGTCCTGATTACCGAGGGTCGCCGGATCGACTTCCCAGAAGACGCACCGACGTGCGTGCTTGGGAAGCTGCTCGAATGCCTCGAGCCGTAGCGGCGTGATTCGAGCGGACACTAGCCTCCTGGCTCCTGTGCGGTACTGCAGCCATCTGCACCGGCAACCCCTCCAGGATAGGAGAGGTGGTCGCGATCGGGCCAGCTTTGGCCTGGCCACCGGCGTTGACGCGCCCTGACCGCCGGCCTTCTGCGACCGCGACACGCCGATTATCGAAGTTGTTGATGTGCATGCTATTTCGTCGATCCCCGACGCCGGGGGTAGGCGGACTGCTCGCGAAAGCCGCCCCGGTGTCACAGTGACGTAATTACACGGTGTCCTAGTTCATGCCTTGGGGGGGGGACATGACGTCGATGATCCGCTGTAGATCGTCCACCGAGCCGAACTCGACGACGATCTTGCCCTTGCGCTTGCCCAGGCTGACGGTCACCCGGGTGTCGAAGGCGGTCGAGAGTCGATCGGCGACGTCCTGCAGGCCCGGCATCTGAATCGGCTTGCGCCGCGGCGCCGTCGGCGTGGCTGGACCGCTCCGGTTGGCCAACGTGACCGCCTCCTCGGTCGCCCGCACCGACAGCCCCTCGGCGACGATCCGGGTGGCCAACTCCTCCTGTGCCTCCGCCCCGGCCTCCAGCGACAGCAATGCGCGCGCGTGACCCGCGGACAGCACCCCGGCGGCCACCCGGCGCTGCACCGCGATCGGCAGCTTGAGCAACCGGATCATGTTGGTGATCAGCGGCCGCGACCGGCCGATGCGCGCCGCCAGTTCGTCGTGGGTGACCCCGAACTCGTCGAGCAACTGCTGATAGGCGGCCGCCTCTTCCAACGGGTTCAGCTGCACCCGGTGGATGTTTTCCAACAGGGCGTCGCGCAGCAGATCGTCGTCACCGGTCTCGCGCACGATCGCCGGGATGGTCGCCAACCCGGCCTCTTGAGCCGCGCGCCAGCGCCGCTCCCCCATCACGATCTGATAACGCGCGCCGCTCGCGGAATCCTTGACGGCCCGCACCACGATCGGCTGCAAGAGGCCGAACTCGCGGATGGAGTGCACCAGCTCCGACAGCGCTTCCTCGTCGAAGACCTGCCGTGGCTGACGCGGGTTGCGCTCGATGTCGGCCGGCGCGATCTCGCGGTAGACCGCGCCCATCGACGACGCGTCCTGCGGCGGCGGTCCCCCGATTAGGACATCGGCGGCGGCGTCGCCCATCCGCGGCCCGAGCGTCGCCGGTCCCGAGTCGCCCTCCGCGGGGCCGGTCGGAATAAGCGAAGCCAGGCCCCGGCCGAGGCCGCCCTTCTTGCGTAACGGCTGCGTCATCGTCGTCCCTTCGCGGATGGTGGTCAATCGCGCTCGGCGAGTTCACGGCTCGCATCGAGATAGCTCATCGCCCCGCGAGAACCGGGGTCGTAATCGATGATGGTCATGCTGTAGCCGGGCGCCTCGGACACCTTGACGCTGCGCGGAATCACCGTGCGCAGCACCTTGCTTCCGAAGTAGCGGCGTACCTCTTCGGCGACCTGGTCGGCCAGTTTGGTGCGGCCGTCATACATGGTCAGCACCACGGTGGTCACCTCGAGCTTGGGATTGAGGTGCGCCTTCACCATCTCGATGTTGCGCATCAGCTGCGAGACACCCTCGAGCGCGTAGTACTCGCATTGGATCGGGATCATCACCTCCGGCGCGGCGACGAGCGCATTGATCGTCAGCAGGCCGAGGGATGGCGGGCAATCGATGAAGACGCAGTCGAAGTCGAGGTTGTCCAGATCGGCCAATGCGGTGCGCAGCCGATTCTCGCGCGCCACCATGCTGACCAATTCGATCTCGGCGCCTGCCAGGTCGATCGTGGCCGGGATGCAGAACAGGCGCTCGTTGTGCGGGCTCTGCCGCAGCGCATCGTGCACCGAAACCTCGCCGAGCAAGACCTCGTACGACGACGGTGTGCCCGACCGCCGGTCGGTGATACCGAGCGCCGTGCTCGCGTTGCCCTGGGGGTCGAGATCGATGACGAGGGTCTTGAGTCCCTGCAGCGCGAGCGCCGCCGCGAGGTTGACCGCGGTGGTCGTCTTGCCCACGCCGCCCTTTTGGTTGGCGACGGTGAAAACGCGGCGGTGGGACGGCCGGCGCAGCGGCGGGTACGTGGTGTGCAGCACCCGCATCGCGCGTTCGGCGGCCGCCCCGATTGGGGTGTCGAATTCGGCCGTTGTTTCACGTGAAACATTGGCCGCCGGCGCGGGCGCCGCCGTCTCGCGAACGTCCTCCGGTGCGTGGTGAGCCACCGGCCAATCTTCAGGAGAAGTCATCGGGTTCGGGCCTTCCCGGTCCGTGCCGGCTTGTGGTGCGGCGGCTTTCCGCGGCGCGCTGAAACTACGGTTGCGGGGGGACGCAAATAGTTCGCGCCACATGTCACCACCCTGACATCAGCGGCGCCCGATGCAGCCATCACACGCCGGTACTGTTCAACTTCGTCGGACGCCCGCTCCCCCTTGATGGCGAGCATCCGGCCGTCGGGCCGAAGCAGGGGCAAGCTCCACTTCGTCAGCTTGTCCAACGATGCAACCGCTCGCGACACCGCAGCATCCCTCTCCCCGAACCGGTTGCGCACTCCCGGTTCCTCCGCACGGCCACGGACCACCTCGACGGCTAACCCTAGTTCGTCGATGACCTCGTTGAGAAATTCGCTGCGGCGCAGCAGCGGTTCGAGCAGGACGACGTCGAGATCGGGCCGCGCGATCGCCAGCGGTATCCCCGGCAGGCCTGCCCCACTCCCGATGTCGATCAGGCGCTCGCCCGGATGGAGGAGCTCGGCGAGGGCCGCGCTATTCAGAATGTGGCGGTCCCAGATGCGGTCGACCTCTCGCGGCCCGAGCAGCCCTCGCTCCACACCAGCGGTGGCCAAAACCTCCGCGTACCGGCGGGCGATGCCCAGCCGCTCACCGAAGACCGCGGCCGCCGCGTCCGGCGAGCAGCCTTGGTCGGCGCCCTCCCCCGCCGAGCCCGCCGCATCGGCCGAACCGACATGTTTCACGTGAAACATCCTCTAGTCGGGAAGCGCACTGTCAACCTTCGGAGTTCGACGGGCGGGAACTACACGGCTGTAACTTGGCGAGGTCAGTCGTGCAGGACGACCACGCGGCGCGACGGCTCGACGCCCTCGCTCTCGCTGTGCACCCCGGCCACCGCGGCGACGGCGTCGTGCACGATCTTTCGTTCGAACGGCGTCATCGGCGAGAGCTCTTCACGTTCGCCCGATTCGAGCACCCGGCGCGCGACCTTGTCGCCCAGCGCCGCCAACTCCTCCCGGCGCCGCCGACGCCAGCTCGCGATGTCGAGCATCAACCGGCTCCGCACGCCCGTCTTCTGGTGCACCGCCAGCCGGGTGAGCTCCTGCAGCGCGTCGAGCACCTCTCCGCCGCGGCCCACCAACTTGTTCAGGTCGTCGCTGCCGTCGATGCTCACGACGGCGCGGCTGCCCTCGACGTCCAGATCGATATCGCCGTCAAAGTCCAACAGGTCCAACAACTCTTCGAGGTAGTCGCCGGCTATCTCGCCCTCGGCGACCAAGCGCTCCTCCAGATCATCGATTTCCTCCGAGTCCGACTCGGCGGCATCCCCGGCGGCCGATTGCGTGTCGAGTTCGGTATCGACGTCGCGCTCGGTGGTCTCGGCGTCTGTCATGTCTTCTCTCCCTCAATCAATGGGCCCCAGCCCAATTCGGATCGCCCTGTCCCGGCGGCCCCGTTAGTCATTCCGCCCGTATCAGCGTTTGCGCTTTTTCGGCCGCGCCCCGGGCCGTGGTATGCGGTTGGTCGGGCCGTCGCTCGCCTCGGTGGCCGGCGCGTCGGCCCCATCGGAATCCGCGCTCCCCGAACCGGACGCAGCCGTCTCGGCGTCGGGCGTCGACGAGCCGTTGCCACCCGACGATGCCGCCTTGGGATTCCGCTTCGGCTTGGCACCCGGCGCCGGGGCGTTCGCCGCCCGGCGCTGGATCGCTTCCTGCTTCTTGGCTTCGTCCTCTTTCTCGATCATCCCGAAGACGTAATGCTGCTGCCCGAAGGTCCAGATGTTGTTGGCGAACCAGTACAGGATGATCGCCAGCGGAAGGAACGGGCCACCGACGACGACGCCGAGCGGGAACACGTACAGCGCGAGCTTGTTCATCATCGCGGTCTGCGGGTTGGCCGCCGCTTCCGGGCTCTGCCGCGCCACCGAGGCCCGGCTGTTGAAGTAGGTCGCGACGCCGGCCAGGATCATCACCGGCAGCCCGACCGCGATCACGGCCGGCCGACTGAAGAAGGTGAACGCGTCTAACCCGGTGCGCTGGGTCATGAAGGCGCCGATCGGTGCGCCGAACAAGTTCGCGTCCAGGAAGTGGCCGACGTCGGTCGGGGTGAAGACGTAGTTTCCGGTGAGCCGGTTCTGCGCCACCGACAGGTGGGGCTGGCCGAACCCGCCGGTCGTCCGGTTGAACGAACGCAGCACGTGATACAGACCGATGAACACCGGGATCTGCGCCAGCATCGGCAGGCAGCCCAGGATCGGGTTGAACCCGTGTTCGCGCTGCAGCTTCTGCATCTCGAGCGCCATCCGCTGGCGATCCTTGCCGTACTTCTTTTGCAGCGCCTTGATCTGGGGCTGCAGCTCCTGCATCTGGCGCGTGGTACGGATCTGCCGGACGAACGGCTTGTAGAGCAACGCCCGCAGCGTGAAGACCAAGAACATCACCGACAGCGCCCAGGCGAAGAAGTTCGACGGCCCCAGCATGGAGGCGAACAACTTGTACCAGACCCACATGATCCACGACACCGGGTAGTAGACGAAGTCGAGACTGAAGAAATCAAACAAAAGATTCACTCTCCCCTCGCGCCGCTCGGGGGACCCGGGCGTCGCTGGCATCTTGGCAATTCACGTGGCGTCCGGGGCGGTCCGGGATCGGGTCCCAGCCGCCTTCATGCCATGGTCCGCACTTGGCGAGTCTGGCCGCAGCCAACCAGCTCCCCCGAATCAGGCCGTACTCGTTGAGCGCATCGACCGCGTATTGGCTGCAGGTCGGGACGAAGCGACACGTGGCCGGACGTAGCGGCGACACCATATGCCGATACAGCTGGATCACGAAAATCACTCCGCGGGCGGTCGCTCGTCCGGCGTCGCCAACCGATGCCCGCAGCCGGGTCGAGATCGTCACGGCTTGCTTCCTGCCGCCGGCACGCGTCGCAAACACCGGCGCAGTTCCTGCTCGAGTCGGGCGGAGGAGGCGGTGCGGCTGCTGGGCAGCGCGCGGATCACCAACCGATCGGATTGGCTGAGCTCGCCCAGCAGTGTTCGGGCGACGTGCCGCAGCCGACGAGCGACCCGGTGGCGCTCGACGGCGGACCCGACGGGCTTGCCGACCACCAGTCCGACGCGCGGCGCCTGGATTTCGTCACCGTCTTCGCCTCGGTGAAAATGCACGACGAGATCGGGCTGTGCCATCCGAATCCCGCGCTTCACCGTCGCGTCAAAGTCAATTGACCGCGTCATGCGGTTGCGTGCGGGAAGCACCGCCGAAGGACCTGACGTTGCGATCAGGCAGAGAGCGCGCGGCGACCCTTGCGGCGCCGACCGGACACGATCGCGCGTCCGGCACGAGTGCGCATCCGCAGGCGGAAGCCATGCACGCGGGCTCGGCGCCGGTTATTCGGCTGGAAGGTCCGCTTGCCCTTGGCCACGACGTTCTCCTCGTTGTGTTGCCATCCGGCCGCTCAGACGTTTCGCATCGGGCTCGTCTGCGGTTCGACCGGAGGTGGTCTTGGTGCTACTGGCCGGCGCGGTCCCCAGGTGGTTCGGGTCGCAGCCGTATCGCCGACTTTCGGGCGACTGTTTGAGGGTACTGACGAGGCTTCGCCTGGTCAAACCTGGCCTGCCGCAACGAAGCCGCGCCCGCCTGCCGGAAAGATTTTCCGTTTCGGTCACACTCGCCGCGGGCGTGGCTACCATAACGAGCCGAAGCAAGCCCCACGTACCCTAAATGACCGGATTGGAATGCAGCAGAACGGTTGGCAGCCGAACGGAAAACTGTTAGCTTCTGCGAAGTCGATTTAGACTAAAGCAGCGCTCGACAACGAAGCGAGGATGGTGGATCGACTAGCTGCCTAGACAACCTTCCGAGGTTCTCTTCCAGCGCGGAGATCGCGAGCCGTCGCCGGTAGGTTGTGGCTCGCCTACGATCATCCTGTCCACACCTGTGTATAACTATGTGGACAGTTGCTTTGTCGCCTAGCGTGTGTGACTCGGGTCGGGACGTTCGAGAACCAGGGAGATGCGTCGTTGACCGATGACCCCGGTTCCAGTTTCACGGCAGTGTGGAATGCGGTCGTTTCCGAGCTCAACGGGGAGCCTCCTGCGGACGGCATGACGGCCAACCGCACGACCCTGGTCACTCCCCTCACTCCCCAGCAGCGGGCCTGGCTCAATCTTGTCCGCCCACTGACCATCGTCGAGGGATTCGCGCTGCTGTCGGTGCCGAGCAGCTTCGTGCAAAACGAGATCGAACGACATCTGCGGGCACCCATCACCGATGCGCTCAGCCGGCGGCTCGGCCAGCAGATTCAACTGGGTGTTCGCATCGCTCCCCCGCCCGACGACGTCGAGGACGCGCTCATCCCGCCGGCCGAACCGTTCCCCGGAACCGAACCTGCCTTCCCCGCCGACGGCGCGGCCGGCGACAACGACGAAGCGTTCGACAACGGCGAGACGGTCACCGACAGCCAGCCGGGGTGGCCGAACTACTTCACCGAGCGGCCGCACGCAATCGATCCGGCCGTCGCCGCCGGGACGAGCCTCAACCGCCGCTACACCTTCGACACGTTCGTCATCGGTGCCTCCAACCGGTTCGCCCACGCCGCCGCCCTGGCGATCGCCGAAGCGCCGGCGCGGGCCTACAACCCTTTGTTCATCTGGGGCGAGTCCGGTCTCGGCAAGACCCACTTGTTGCACGCCGCCGGCAATTACGCGCAGCGGCTGTTCCCGGGCATGCGAGTCAAGTACGTCTCCACCGAGGAATTCACCAACGACTTCATCAACTCGCTGCGCGACGACCGCAAGGTCGCGTTCAAGCGCAGCTATCGCGACGTCGACGTGCTGCTGGTCGATGACATTCAGTTCATCGAGGGCAAGGAAGGTATCCAGGAAGAGTTCTTCCACACCTTCAACACGCTGCACAACGCCAACAAACAGATCGTCATCTCCTCGGACCGCCCACCCAAACAGCTGGCCACGCTGGAAGATCGGCTGCGGACGCGGTTCGAGTGGGGCCTGATCACCGACGTACAGCCCCCCGAACTGGAAACCCGGATCGCCATCCTGCGCAAGAAAGCACAGATGGAGCGGCTGGCGGTGCCCGACGATGTCCTCGAGCTGATCGCCAGCAGCATCGAGCGCAACATCCGCGAGCTCGAAGGCGCCCTGATCCGCGTCACGGCATTCGCCTCGCTGAACAAGACGCCGATCGACAAGGCGCTGGCCGAGATTGTGCTTCGCGATCTGATCGCCGACGCCAGCACCATGCAGATCAGCGCGGCCACCATCATGGCGGCCACCGCCGAATACTTCGACACCACGGTCGAAGAGCTCCGCGGCCCCGGCAAGACCCGAGCGCTGGCCCAATCGCGCCAGATCGCGATGTATCTGTGCCGCGAGCTCACCGATCTGTCATTACCCAAGATCGGGCAGGCATTCGGCCGCGACCACACCACGGTCATGTACGCGCAGCGCAAGATCTTGTCCGAGATGGCCGAGCGGCGTGAGGTTTTTGATCATGTCAAGGAGCTCACCACTCGCATCCGTCAGCGCTCCAAGCGCTGAAATCTCTTCTCTCCCCGGCGCTCCCGGCCCTGATTCCGGGCTTTCGCTGCGCGTGCTCGTAATTTTTTTTCGAGAAACTTCACACCCGTCTGTCACACCCGCCACAGCGAGGGGATGTGGGTAGGACTGTGCACAACGCAATTAATCGCCGGTGTAGTAACACCGCTTGGGTGCACAGTTGTCATTCGTCCCCACCCGCCCAACACCTCGCCCACAGGTGTTCACGCGGCGATGCACAAGCCGATCGCGGCGCTAGCTGGGCCGAGAGGCCGCTGTCCCCAGCTTGCACAGGCCTTAATACTGGTACTGAGATCTCTTCATCGGTTCTTCTTTGAAATACAGGCTTGGGGACGCCCGGTGCACACTCGTCGTCCGAGGCTTGGTCAGCTCGGGTTGTCGGGGTTTGCGATTAGCTTTCAAGATGGCGTCGAAGGATCTACGGTTGTTCTTCGACTGCCGTTGCGGTCGCCGTTGGCTCATCACATGTCATCGGCGTTCGTGGCGGAGCCCCGTGCTAGCGGGGGGAGGCTAGCCAACGGATTCGAAACGCTGAGTAGGTGAAGGGACGCTATGGACGCGGCGACGACGACGGCTGGCCTCAGCGACTTGAAATTTCGTTTGGTGCGGGAGTCTTTCGCCGACGCGGTGTCGTGGGTGGCGAAGAACCTGCCGTCCAGACCCGCGGTGCCGGTGCTCTCCGGTGTGCTGCTGTCCGGCACCGATGAGGGCCTGACGATCTCCGGATTCGATTACGAGGTTTCCGCCGAGGCGCAGGTTGCAGCCGAAATCGCTTCTCCGGGAAGTGTTTTGGTGTCGGGCCGGCTGTTGTCGGACATCGTGCGGGCGCTGCCCAACAAGCCCATCGACTTCTACGTCGACGGCAACCGGGTGGCACTGCACTGTGGAAACGCCAGGTTCTCGTTGCCGACGATGGCCGTCGAGGATTACCCGACGCTGCCGGCGCTGCCCGAAGAGACCGGGACGCTGCCCGCCGACTTGTTCGCCGAGGCGATCAGCCAGGTGGCCATCGCGGCGGGCCGCGACGACACGCTGCCGATGTTGACCGGGATCCGGGTTGAGATTTACGCGGAAACGATGATTTTAAACGC
>NZ_LZLL01000086.1:0-781 GCF_001669335.1 Mycobacterium sp. 1245852.3
TGGGCCTGCTGCGGCGCATCGATGCCGAGACGGTGATCTTGCCCCGCCACGTCGGACAGGTGCTGCGCGGCGAGCAGCCCGGTCCCATGCAACTGACCGCTCCCGACCCGGTGGTGTCGACCACCACGCCCGACGATGCCGACGCCGCGGCGGCCGGGGCCGTCATCGACTTGCTGCGCGAGGTCGACGTCCTGCTCGAAACCCTCTCCGCCGCGCCGGTTTCCGAGCTGCGCAGCGGCGGCCTGGGAATCCGCGAGGTCAAACGGCTGAGCAAGGTGACCGGCATCGACGAGCAGCGGCTGGGTTTGCTCCTCGAAGTCACGGCCGCGGCCGGATTGATCGCCAGCGGCATGCCCGACCCCGAACCGGTCACCGGCGAGGCGCCGTACTGGGCGCCGACGATCGTCACCGACCGCTACGCCGCGCTGTCGGTCGCCGAGCGCTGGCAGCTGTTGGCCGCCAGCTGGCTGGATCTGCCCGGCCGGCCGGCGCTGATCGGCAGCCGCGGCCCCGACGCCAAGCCCTACGGGGCCCTGACCGACGGCCTGTACTCCACGGCCGCGCCGCTGGACCGCCGGCTGTTGCTGGGCATGCTGTCCGAGCTGCCCCCCGGCGCCGGCGTCGACGCGGCGGCGGCGTCGGCGGCGCTGATCTGGCGGCGTCCGCGCTGGGCGAAACGGTTGCAGCCCGGGCCAGTCGGGGACCTGCTCGCCGCGCAGCACCTGTCCGACGTGGCGGGGCAAGATCACCGTCTCGGCATCGATGCGCCGCAGCAGGCCCA
>NZ_LZLL01000087.1:0-511 GCF_001669335.1 Mycobacterium sp. 1245852.3
CCGGCCGGGTCAGTGACCGACCTCACCTAGGGTTGCAGGAAGGTCTTGAATGGCGCGACGCTCGTCCATGGCGCGGTAGGCCTCGGCGACCCGCTCAAGGGCCCAGCTACCCGCAATCGCCGCTGTTAACCGCGCCTCAGCGCCATTTGATGCCGCATCCGATCGACGGACGCTGCTCGGGGCTCACCGGTCGCCCGGCCAGCACCGCGTCGACGGCGGCACGGACGTCCGCGGCGGTGACCGGCCGGCCGTTGCCGGGTCGCGAATCGTCGAGCTGGCCGCGATAGACCAGCCGGCGGTCGCCGTCGAACACGAACGTGTCGGGCGTGCACGCGGCCGAGAAGGCGCGGGCGACGTCTTGGGTTTCGTCGTACAGGTAGGGGAAGGTCCAGCCGTGGTGGCGGGCCTCCGCGACCATCTGCTCGGGGCCGTCCTGCGGGTAGCTGGGCCCTTGAGCGGGTCGCCGAGGCCTACCGCGCCATGGACGAGCGTCGCGCCATTCAAGACCTTC
>NZ_LZLL01000088.1:0-1632 GCF_001669335.1 Mycobacterium sp. 1245852.3
GATCCCGGCCAGTGACGTCGACGGGGCCAACCCGCCGCACCGGATGGCCGCCGATCGATACATGGAGACTGCGCAGGATCAGCTGATCTGCACGATGTCGTGGGGTGATGAGGCGGCGCCGTCGCCGGTGGTGTTCGGCGTCGACGCTCTCGGCCCGAACGTGTTGTCGGCCAGCATCGCCACCGACACCAAATCCCTGCGCAACGCCGCACTGGCCGGCGCAGGCGGGCGGGCGCGTCTGGCGGCCGTCGCCGCGGCCGCGTCCACCGTGGCCGCCGAGGTCGTCACCGCGATGCCTGGCCTCTACACCGCCGCCGCCGATTCCCGGTCCGGACCAGACCGGGTGCGCGAGGCCATCGAGGCCGACCGCGGCGACGCCAAGGCCCCCGATACGCCGGTGGGCTTTGGCCGTTGAGGGACCTGGCACTTCGGCAGGCCGAGGAACTGGCCGCGGCCAGCGGCGGCGCTGTCTCAGTTCTCGGTTCACGCCAAGCAGACGACTACCTGGTCATTGACATCTCGCTGGACACCCATGGGATCCAGACCGTGGGTACCGGCATCAAGGTAGGTCAGCGGGAACGGTTCGAGATCCGGGTATCGGACAAATATCCGTTTCGGCCGCCGTCGGTGTGGGCGAGTCACCGCCGCTGGGCGGGCACCCCGCACGTGCAGTGGGCCCGCTACCTGTGCCTGTATGCGGCGTCGTCGGTGGAATGGAACCCCGCTGACGGGATGCGGGGATTTATCGAGCGGCTGACCAGCTGGTTGGAGAATGCCGCGGCCGCCACGCTCGATCCTGATGGGCAGCCACTGCACCCGCCGGTCACCTACCACGACGAGTGGGCCGGGTTCGTCGTGGTACACGCCGACGTCGGTGACCGTGTGCCATGGGGTGATTTGGTCACCCCGGGGCAGACCGCCCAACTGTTCGCTTGGTGCACCAGATCTGGGGATCGAGTGGATGTCGCCGAGTGGCTGACGCTTCAGGAAATGGGTGCCCGTGTGCTCGGCGACGGCTTCGTGCCCACCGACGGCGCGGGGCTCCCGTTCATCGTGGCCCCGCTGGTGCTGGTCAGCGATGAACTGTCGATGGAGTACCCGGACAAGGGCGCCGATCTGGTGGCCAGCTTGCACGAGTTTGGTTATCCCCGTGAGGAATTGCTTTGGTCGATCACCACAGCGGGCACATTCAACGCCGCGATCGCCAGGAAGGCCGGTCTCGACAATATTGCGCCCGTGGTGGTGATGCTCGGCACTCCGGCCCGCCGCGTCGAAGGGTCGCGCCGGCTGGCACACGTCACCGTCTGGAAATTCGACGACTTCGGCGCGGAGATCATGGATCTGCTGCGCGAGATCGAGGATCTCGAAAATGAATCACTGATCGAGAGAGCCACGAAGCTGGCCAATTCGTGGCTCGATGACAGCGAGGTGCGCTGGATGGTGATCCATGAAGATCGGCCCGAGGTCACCAACCGCCGAGACGCCAACACCCCCGCAGCATGGCTGCGAGACAAGAGGGTGCTGGTGCTTGGATGCGGTGCGCTCGGCGCGCCGATCGCCGAGCACTGCGTGCGGGCCGGTGTAGGCGCCTTGACTGTGGTCGACAACAGTGTGGTCAAACCCGGCATCCTG
>NZ_LZLL01000089.1:0-1648 GCF_001669335.1 Mycobacterium sp. 1245852.3
GAATTCCTCGCGCGTTTCCCGCAAGTCGAATTCGCCGACGTCCGCGGTGCGGGTCACATGGTGGCCGGTGACCGCAACGATGTCTTCGCCGACGCTGTGCTGGAGTTCCTTGCCCGGCACGTCGATGCCGGGTGAACCCCGTGCGTGGAATAGATTGGTCGCCATCTCATTTCAGGCGAGCGGCGCCGCTATTATCTGCCGGGCACAAGCGGAGGGGGGCGGCGTGACCATGCCGTGGTTGCGGGGTTTGGGACTCTTGGGTGCCGTGCTGGTGGCCGCCACGACGTCGGCGAAAACCGCTGTGGCAGCACCGCCCCCGGCCCTGCCGTCGCCGCCGCCGGCTCCGGGCATCGGGGTCGATCACGAATCCGGAAGGTGCACAGCCGGATTCGCGGCACAGGGTTCCGACGGCAGTTACTACCTGATGACCAGCGGCCACTGCGACGCGCACGACGGCAGCGAGTGGACCTACGGCAACGATGCACCGCTCGGCAGGATCTCCGCCAGCGAGCATGAGGGCGACAAGAGGGACGCCGCGATCATCCGTCTCGAGCCGAGTGTCGGTATGCCGGTGGGCGACGTCGGCGGCCGGTATCAGGTCCGGGATGTGTTGAGTCGCCAGCAGATTCAAGTCGGTATGCCGTTCTGCAAGATCGGCGCGGTGACCGGTGAGACGTGCGGCGCCGTGAAAGGCATCAATGGTGACGTCGTCGAAGCCAGCGTGTTCAGCCTCGACGGTGACAGCGGTAGTCCCGGCTTCGTGATGAACCCGGACGGCACCGTCAGCGCGGTCGGCCTGTTGATGTCTTCGCCCGACGGCGATGACTACACGACCTACTTCATGCTCATCAATCCGCTGCTGGGCAAGTGGGGGCTGCGCGTTCTTCCGTGACGGCCCGGCGACCGGGCCGGCGGAACGTAACGTAGCGTTTGCAAGTCCGGGGTACGGGGTACCAGGTGGACCGGCCGTTACGCGTCGGCCCGACGGGTCCAGGTAGTCCGCCTGGGTTGACGCGGCCAACGTGTGAGGCAGCGGAACCAGCGACACGAAGGGAAGTAGTAGTGAAGCGTGGGATCGTGGTCGGCGTAGCCGGCGTGGCCCTGGTGGTCGCGGCCAGCGCCGGATGTTCGAGCAACAAATCCAATACCGGGGCGTCAGGCTCGTCGTCCGCTGCGGCGGCAGCGGCGGGTCCGGTCCTGACCGTCGACGGTCAGAATCAGAACATCAGCGGGCAGGTCACCTGCACCGCCGCGGGTGACAACATCACGATCGGGATCGGTGACCCGACCAACGGGCTGGGCGCCGTGGTCAGCAACGGCAACCCGCCGCTGGTGCATTCCGTCGGGCTGGGCACCGTCAACGGTGTCGCACTCGGCTTCTCCGACGCCGCACCGAACCAGGCCGGCAGCGCCGGGGCCGCGGTCAAGGGCAAGGACTGGGCGATCAAGGGCACAGCTACCGGTACCGACATGAGCAACCCGCAGCAACCGCAGCAGGTGACCAAGCCATTCGAGTTGGACCTCACCTGCCCGTAGTGCAGGTGCGATAACTCCCAAGAGGGGACGCAGTTATGTCTATGAAACGTGTCGTCAGTGCCGCCGCGTTGGCCGCCGGGCTGAGCATTTCCGCGGCGACGCTGAACGCCGG
>NZ_LZLL01000090.1:0-7018 GCF_001669335.1 Mycobacterium sp. 1245852.3
GCCACCTGCCCGCCGAACAACTCCACCACCGACACCGGCACCACCGCACGACCCAACGCCGACACATTGCCCCACGCGGCCAGCCGGGCGTGCGCGTTCTCGTCGATCACATCCAGCGCCAGCAGCGGCCGGGTCGGGTCAGCCGTCATCGCAACCAGTAGCCGCTGCAGTAGCGCGGCAAGGTCGGGGGCGTCGAGGCCAGACCAGGGCGCCCACCTGCCCGCGGTGCTGAGGAAGAGTTGGTCGCCGTCACTGGTGAAGATGAGGCCGAAGCCGTCCGCCTGACCGGAATTCGTGTAGGAGGCCGAGGCCGTGACACCGCCGAAGGGCAACGTGAATGCCGACGGGATGAAGTTGACGCTGACCCGCTCCGGCGACTTCGTCAGGCCGCGGACCTTGCGCTCGAGCGCGTGCACCGGGAATCGCTGGTGCGCTACCGCCTCGTCGATGCGCGCCTCGACGTGTTTGCAGAACTCGGCGACCGTCGATGCCGGCGCGGCGGTGATCACCAGCGGCACAACGCCGGCAACCATTCCGGGAAGCGTCTTCAGCTCCGGGCGCACGCGGCGGCTGACCGGGAAATCGAGCACCACCTCCGGACCGTCGGGGCACCAGCCGCGGACCAACAGGGCGCAGGCCGCGGTGATGACCGACGTCTGGGATACGCCCCACACGTCGGAGAACCGGTGCACCCGGCGCACCACCCCGGGGTCCAGCGCCACCGGAGCCGACGGCCACGGATTACGCTCCCCCGCGCCGTCGGAAACGCGGTGCTGCCCGTCGCGTTCGGGCGGCAGGTTCGCCAGCCAGTAGGCCTCGTCATCCCGGTACTCGGCGGATGCCTCGTAGCGAGATTCGCAGTCGACCAGCTCGCGCAGTGAGCCGAAGACGGCCGTCGGGATGGGTCCGGCGGACACGATCGCGGAGTAGATGGAGGCGATCCGATGGCCGACCAGCCCGACGCCGGTCCCGTCGATCACGATGTGGTGGCAGCAGGCGAACAAGAAGTACTCGTCGCGCCGGGTCTGAAAGAGAACGAACTTGAACAGCGGCCCGGTGAGCGGCATGGGCGTTCGCTGGATGGCCAGCGCTCTGCGCCGGGCTTCTTCGACGGGCTCGGGCAGGTCGCTCAGGTTGTCGAACGTCAGCTCGACGTTCGGGTTGTCGATCGGGCGCTGGACGACGTCGCCGTCGACCTCGACGAAGGCGACCCTGGTCGGTTCCGCTTCGTGCACGGCTTGCCGGATCGCCCACTGCAAGGCGTCGCGCTGGACCGTGCCGTTGATCCGCACGAACAGTCCCAGCTGCCACTCCGTGTCGGAGTGACCCGTCTGCTGCGCAAGCCATAGGTCTAGCTGTCCGCGAGTGAGCGGAAGCGTTCGGCCGTCAAGCTCCATCCATCTCCCCAACCACAGGGCGTTCCTTTCAACCCCCCGGTTGAGAGGGGCCGCTCGGGCGGGCGTTCGGGCCGTAGCCCGGTGCGCTGCTGCTCGAGGTAGCCCCGGCACTCGGCGCGGTCTACTTCGCGGCGCTTCACCCGGCGATCGGGCGTAGCGTCGGCAAAGACCGACCGCAACCTCGGTTGCCGCTCGTCGTTGGCCGGGACGACTGGGCCGGGAAGCGTCGCCGCCACAACACGGTTGACGCTCCCCACTCCGATGACGCCGTAGTCAACATGAGTGCAACAGTTTGGAAGGCTAATAGACGACCACCCCGTTGGTCCAGGGTTATCCAAACTTGATGTCCTGTGAATCCCCCAAAAGGATGGTTTTAACTCAGCCTTCAGGCCTTGATACATACCTCAAGTACTGGTTAAGCTGCTCTCAGCACCATACGGTATGGCATGTTTTTGGGGGGGTTTCGGCGTTGGTCGCCACGCACTGCGGCATAGACCGTTATCGCCGCGTTATAGGCGATCAGGTCCCCGCCGCCGGTACCCGACCATCAAAACGAATCGCGCATGACGCAAAAGCGGCGTGGCCCGGAAGGACCACGCCGCTTTCGGACTCCCCGGAGGGATTACAGCAAACCGAGCAGCTGCAGATCGGTGACGTACTTGACGATCACCGGCGCGCTCACATGCGGGATGTCGTTGTCGGAGCCGACCTTCGCTTCCTGCACGGCGGCGCGGAAGCGATCCGTCGGCGCGAAGGCGCCCCGGGCCGGTTCGGCGGGTTGCAGGTTCTTCGGGTCGCGCAGCAGCAACATCAACATCTGCAGCACCGAGTTCTGCCGCTGCCGCTCCGGCAGACCCCGCAGGCCGGTCTCGAAGCGTTGCAGCCACTCGCCGAAGTCGTCGACGCGTTCGATCGGGTAGCCCGCTTCGATCAGCCAATCGACGTATTGGTCGAGGCCGATGCCGTCGTCGTGCGGGTTCATCACGTGGTACGTCTCGAACCCGTCCATCACCTGGGCGCCCAGCTTGGCGATCGCCTCGGCGACGAACTCGACGGGCAGGCCGTCGAAGTGCGCGCTCTGCCGGTTGCCATCGGCGTCGAGCTGATAGAACGACTTGGGCGCGACGCCGGTGGCCACGACGCTCAGGATCATCCGGGTGAAGATGTCCGCGACGTTGAGCTGGCCGGCGTAACTGGTGTCGGCCAGGATCATGTCGGAGCGGAACACCGAGACCGGCAGCCCGCACAGGTCGTGCGCCTCGCGCAACAGGACCTCGCCCGCCCACTTGCTGTTGCCGTACCCGTTGGCGTAGCCGCCGTCGATGACGCGGGTGGCGCTGATGACCCGGATGTCGGCGTCCTCGGTGAACGCCGCCGGGTCGATCTGGCGGCCCACGTCTGAAGTCGACACATATGCGTACGGCTTCTTCTTGGTGGTGAGCGCCAACCGGATCAGCTCCGCGGTGCCCCCGACGTTGGGGGTGAACAGCTCGTTGTAGGGCAGGACGCCGTTGACGACGGCCGCCGAGTCGACGATCAGGTCGACGGTGTCGGCCAGCCGCTGCCAGGTCGCCTCGTCCAGGCCGAGGTTGGCCTGGCCCTTGTCGCCGGCGACGACCTGCAGGTGCTCCTCGGCCAGTTCCTGGAAGTGCGCCAGCAGTTCCGGGTCGCCGCTGTTGAAGGTCTTCTCCAACCGGGCCCACGCGTCCTCGTCGGACTTGGCCCGCACCAGGCAGATCAGCTTGCCGCCCACGACTTCCAGCTGCTCGAGCCATTCGAGCACCAGGTAGCGGCCCAGGAACCCGGTGGCACCGGTCAGCAGGACCGTCCGGACCTCGGCGCTCGGCCCGGGCAGCGTCGGCGCGGTCGACAGCGTCGTCGCGTCGATGAACTTGTCCAGGGTGAGGTCGCGGGCGTGCACCTCCTTGGCGTCGGCGCCGTGCACCGCCGCAAAGCCGGGTCCGGCGGCGCCCTCGGTGTCGGCCCCACTGGTGATCCGCTGGCTCAGGCTGCGGACCGTTTGCGAGTCGAACAGGGTGCGCACCGACAGCGCGCCGTCGACGGCGGTGTTGATCTCGGCGATCACCCGCATCGCGGACAGCGAGTCCCCGCCCAGCTCGAAGAAGGAGTCCTCGACCGACACCCGGTCCATGCCGAGGACGCGGGCGAAGACGTCGGCGACGATCTCTTCGGTGGGGTCGCCCGGCGCGACGTACTCGCCGCCGCGCTTCTGGTACTCCGGTGCGGGCAGGGCGCGCCTGTCCAGCTTGCCGTTGACCGTCAGCGGCAGCGCGTCCAACACCACCACCGCGGCCGGCACCATGTAGGCGGGCAGCCGGTCGGCCAGCTGGACGCGGATGCCGACCGGGTCGGCGGTTCCGGTGATGTAGCCGACCAGGCGCTTGTCGCCGGGGCGGTCCTCGCGGGCGATCACCGCGGCCTGCTCGACGCCGTCGAGCGCGGCCAGGGCGGCCTGCACCTCACCGAGCTCGATGCGGTAGCCGCGCAGCTTGACCTGCTCGTCGGCGCGGCCCAGGTACTCGAGCTGACCGTCGCGGCCCCAGCGGACCAGGTCGCCGGTGCGATACATCCGCGAACCCGGGCTGCCGAACGGGCAGGCGACGAAGCGCCCCGCCGTCAGGCCGGGCCGGCGTGAATACCCGGTCGCCACACCGTGACCGGCGATGTACAGCTCGCCGACGACACCCTCGGGTGCCGGGCGCAGCCACCGGTCCAGCACGAACAGCGCGGCGCGCGGCACCGGCGAACCGATGGGCGCCGATCCCGTGCCGCTCCTCAGCGGCGCGCTCATGGCTGCGTAGACCGTGGCCTCCGTCGGGCCGTAGGCGTTGATCATCACCCGTCCCGGCGCCCACCGGTCGACGACCTCGACCGGGCAGGCCTCACCGGCAACCACCAGCGCCGTCGACTCCAGGCCCTCGGGCGAGAGCATGCCGACCGCCGACGGGGTCTGGCTCAGCACGGTGACCTGTTCGGCGACCAACAGCGCGTGCAGCTCGTCGGGCGCGGCCGCGACCGACTCGGGCACCACCACCAGGCGGCCGCCGTGCAGCAGCGCGCCCCAGATCTCGTGCACTGAGACGTCGAAGACCAGTGAGTGCCACTGCGCCCACACCCCCGCCTCCGGCAGGTCGGCGTGCAGCGTCTCCACCAACTGCGCGACGTTCGCGTGCGTGACGGCCACACCCTTGGGGACACCGGTGGTTCCCGAGGTGTAGATGACGTAGGCGATGTTGTCCGACGACGGCATCGGCAGCGCCGTGCCGGGCTGGTTGGCCAGCGCCGGGTCGTCGACGTCGATGACCGTCGGGCTGCAGCCGTCCAGCCGCTCCCGCAGCGCCGAGGTGGTGACCACGGCGACCGGCTCGGCGTCGGTGAGCAGGAATTCGATCCGGGCGGCCGGCAGCGCCGGGTCGATCGGCAGGTACGCCGCCCCGGTCTTGAGCACCGCAAGGATGGCGACGATCGCGTCGGCGGACCGCGAGAACAACAGCGCGACCCGCTCGCCCGGCCCGGCGCCCTCTTCGGTCAGCAGGTGCGCCATCCGGTTGGCGGCCTCGTCGAGCTCCCGGTACGTCATCGTGCTGCCGTCGAAGGTCAGCGCCGGCGCGTCCGGGGTGCTGGCCACCTGGGCGGCGAACATCGCGGGGATCGACTTGGCGGTCGGCGGCTGGCTCAGCACCCCGCGGTTGCCGCGCTCGTCGAGCCAGGCGTGCTCGTGCTCGTCCACGACGTCCAGCGACATCAGCCGTCGGGTCGGATCGGCCGTCATCTCGGACAGCACCCGCTGGAACCTCTCGGTCAGCTTCTCGATGCCGGCCGCGTCGAACACGTCGGTGTCGAACTCGACGCGCAGGCCGAGTTCCCGGCCCGGCAGCGCCATCACTGACAGCGGGTAGTGGTTGTACTCGCGGTTGGTGACATCCGTGATGGCCAGCTCGTGGAAGCCCAACGGCACGCTGGTGTCGATCGGATAGTTCTCGTACAGGAACAAGGTGTCGAACAGCGCGTCGTGACCGGTCACGTGGTGGATGTCGCTCAGCGCCAGGTGCTCGTGTTCGAGGGTGTCGTTGTGGTGTTGCTGCAACTGGTCCAGCACGTCGGCGACGGTGGTCTCCGCGGTGATGCTGGCCCGCACCGGCACGGTGTTGATCAGCAGACCCACCATGGACTCGGCGCCGATCAGGTCGGCCGGCCGGCCCGACACCGCGGTGCCGAACGCGACGTCATGCTGGCCGGTCAGCCGCATCAGCAGCTGCGCCCACGCGGCCTGCAGCACGGTGTTGACGGTGGTGTGGCAGGTGCGGGCCAGCTCGCCCAGGGCGCGCGTGGTCTCCGCGGACAGCCGGTAGGACTCGACGGCCCGCCGGCCCAGCCGCATCCGGCCGGCCGGTCCCACCAGGGTGGGGGTGTCGAATCCGTCGAGCACCTGCCGCCACGCGGCTTGCGCGGCCGTGCGATCCTGGCTGGCCAGCCAGGTCAGGTAGCTGCGGTAGGTGGCCGGCGCGGGCAGCTGGTCCCCGTAGTAGTTGGCGAGGATCTCGCGCAGCAGGATGGGCAGCGACCAGCCGTCCATGACGATGTGGTGGTTGGTCAGCACGAACCGGTACCGGTTGTCCGCGGTGCGGATCAGCGCGGCGCGGAATGCCGGCCGGTTGGCCAGATCGCTGACCGCGGCACGTTCGGCGGCGCACAGCTCCTCGACCCGCTGCTCGGGGTCCAGATCCTCGGCGCCCAGCTGGATGTACCGCCAGGCCATGACCGGGTCGGCCGGGATGACCTGGACGGGCTCGCCGAACTGCGGGCAGAACCGGGCCGCCAGGTTGGGGTGGCGGTTGACCACGGTGTGCACCGCGTCGTGCAGGCGGTGCGAGTCCAGCTCGCCGGTCACGGTGATGCCGAGCTGCACCGCGTAGACGTCGTCGCCCGGGTCCTGCGCGAAGCTGGCGTGGAACAGCAGGCCCTGTTGCAGCGGCGTCAGCGGCAGGATGTCGGCGACCTGGTGCTGCTTGCTCAGCTCGTCGATCTGGCGCTGGTTCAGGCGCGCGGGTGCGATGTCGGACGGGGTCAGCCCGCCGCCGCCGCCCTGCACGTGGGCGCAGATCCCGGTGAGGGCCTCGAACCACAGCTGGCTGAGCCGGCTGATCTGCTCGCGGTCCATCGCCGAGGCCGCCCACGTCCAGTTGGCGTGCAGGTGCGGGCCTTCCTCGGTGTCCATGGTGCCGGCGTTGACGGTCGACGGTGTGCATCAGCGGCATCGCGACCGCCGCGGCCGCGCCGCTCAGCGACAGGCTGTCCGGGCTCAGCCGCCACAACTCGCCGGGCAGGTCGGCGGCCGCGCCGAGCCGTCCCAGGTAGTTGAAGCCGATCACCGGGTCGGTTCCACCCAGGTCGATGTCGGGGTTCAGGTAGCGCAGCAGGCCGTAGGTCAGCCCGTCGGGCAGGGCACGCAGCTGCTCCTTGGTGGCCTTGACCGCCGCGCCCAGCGCGTCGTCGCCGGCGACCACGTTCGACCAGTCCAGGCCGTCGACCGTCAACGACACCGGGTATTTGGTGGTGAACCAGCCGACGGTGCGGGACAGGTCGACGTGCGGGCCCAG
>NZ_LZLL01000091.1:0-3325 GCF_001669335.1 Mycobacterium sp. 1245852.3
CGAGATGGCCAGCACCATGCCGAGCCAGACGAAGGTCAGCGCGACGGCAAACGCTGCGCCGGTGGTCATTTGGCCGCCCCTTGCAGCGTCAGGTGAGCCACACACAGGTCCGGCTCGACGAATGGGTCGAGCCGGTCCACCGAGACGGGCGCCCCCCAGGTCTCCATGGCTCCCTGCATGAGGCCCAGATGCACCGGGCACACCACGCTGGAGCGGTTTTCGGCCAATTCCAGAAACGGGCAGTGCCGCAACCCGACCTGCTGCTGTCCGTCGCTCACCCGTCGCTCGGGGGCGAAGCCGAGTTCGTCGAGCACGTCGATCAGATGGGCGATCGCCTCTTCGGCGCTGTCGGCGTCGTCGGGCAACGGGTGCAGCTCGGCGTCCATCTTCTGCCCCCACGCCCGGCCCGCGGCCAGGGCCTTGGGCCCGGGATCGCGCTCGGTGGCAAACGCCGCCGCCAAAATCTCGGCCAGCAGCCGATAGTGCCGCGTACCGCCGCGATCCATCTGCCGGACCGCCCGGAACATCAGCGGCGGCCTGCCCGGTCCCTTGCGGCCCAATTCGACGAGTTCCACCTGGCCGTCGGCGACCAGGCTGTCGAGATGGAAGCGAACGGTGTTGGGGTGCACGCCCAGCACGGCGGCGATCCCGGCGATGCTCATCGGATCCGGCGACGCCCGCAACAGCCGCATCACGGCCCGCCGCCGGCCGGCCGATTCCCCGCCCGACGAGTCCTGCGACTTGTCCACCTTCAACGCGCCCCTCCCGCTGCTTGCCCGTTACGCCTCGGTGACACTGGGCTGGCCCGCCACCAGCGGTGTGTCGACACCGAGCGGACCGAGCTTGCCCGCCCCGCCCGGGGACCCCAAGGGGGCATCGCGACCCGGCAGCGTCTCCGCGAAGAACGCCTCATTGTCTGCCAGGTGCGGTTTGAGCTCCTCGGGCAGGTCATCTTCGTAGTAAATCGCCTCCACCGGACATACCGGTTCGCACGCGCCGCAATCGACGCATTCGTCGGGATGAATGTAGAGCGCCCGGCCGCCTTCGTAAATGCAATCCACCGGGCATTCGTCGACGCAGGCGCGGTCCATCACATCGATGCATGGCTTCCCGATCACGTAGGTCATGCGCTAGAGTTTACACAACGCCACTTGTAAAAACTAGAGCCGAAGTCGGAGAACCCATGGCGGCCAACGAACTTGACGTGCGCGGGCTGCGCAAGCCCGACCTGCATCCGAGGATCAAGCCGCTGGAAAGCTCTGCGGGCCAGGAGATCTGATGCCAGGACAACGAGCAGGTTTGCGGCCGACACCGGATTGCCCGACGCCAGCGGCGATGTCGTCATCTCAGAAGCGATGCTGAGCATGCAGGGCGACGCGGCCAAGCGGGCCATCGTCGCGGAGGCGGCGCGGGTATTGCGGCCTGGCGGACGCTAGGCGATCCACGAACTCGCCCTCACTCCCGACGACGCGCCCGAGGAGATCAGCACCGACATCCGGCAGGCACTCGCCCGGGCGATCAAGGTGAACGCCCGGCCGTTGACGGTCGCGGAGTGGTCGAACCTGCTCGCCGAGCACGGACTGGTGGTCGACCAGGTCGCGACGGCGCCGATGGCGCTGCTGCAGCCGCGCCGGCTGGTGTCCGACGAAGGGCTTCCCGGCGCGCTGCGATTCGCCAGGAACGTGCTGGCGCATCGCGACGCCCGCAAGCGGGTCCTGACCATGCGCCGCACGTTCCACAGGCACCGCAAGCGGCTGGCCGCCGTCGCCATCGTCGCCCACAAACCGGAATCCCCGGGCACCGCCTGACATCCGCTGCACCGCTTCGACCTTCGCCTTTGCACTCCCGGCGACTTTGGGCCCGTTCCGCAATCTGTGCGTGACGGTTTAGTGACGCCCCCTGACGTAACTTGGCTGCGGCAGTTGCGGGGAGAACAAAGGAGATTGCCGGCTATGGGTGTTACCCCACCGTTGTTGACGGAGTCCGACCTCGACGCGCTGGCGTCGGACTTCCTGCAGTCGCATTACCTCGGATCGATCTACGCCGATTGGTCACCGGACCGACGGCTCGACGTGTTCCTGCGACGGCGGGGCCTCGTACGGGTGGCCAACGACGGCGACCTGTCCCACAACGTTTTGGAACGCATCATGGACCGGGGCCCCGCCACGATGGCGCGGCATTGACCCAACCGTTATTTCCGTAGGGCCAGGTAGGCGATCCGATGACCAAAAACCTCAAAAAAACGCGATTTCGCGCGGCGAAAATACCGGCCAACGCATTGGTACAGACGTACTATTGCGCCCTAGAGCTGAACGCGCCGCCGGGGTCGGATGAGTCGTTGAGGCTAGCGGGGAGGGCACGATGAATTCACCGAAATGGATGGTTCATTGGTCGCAGCGCAGGCCGACGGCCACGATCTACCAGCTGACCGACCGACTCCACAAGGGACACATCGCTCGCGTGCCCGCGCACCAGATCACGACGACGGTGGCGGCGTGGCTGGCCGACCTCGGTGCCAACAGCCCGTTGGTCGACGAGCTCGAGCGCGCGGTGTGCGGCGGCGACTGGGCGGCCGCGCACGCGCTCAGCGAGTGCTTGTCCATCGAGATCGCGGTGGCCGACTGAGAAGTCGCCAGCAAAGCGGTTCTTAATCGACATTATTGCTGGTTTTCATCGACAGTTTTGGTGACGTATATCGGCGTGCCCAACAGTTACGGGCGTGTCCGACCTCCCGACACAAACACGGTATCCGCAGGCCTCGCGGGGCCGCCGCGCGTCACACCACTGCCGTGACGACCGCGAGCAGGCGATACTCGCCACCGCCGAGCGGCTGTTGCAAGAACGGCCGCTGGCCGATTTTTCCGTCGACGACCTAGCAAAAGGCGCCGGGATCTCGCGGCCCACCTTCTACTTCTATTTCCGGTCCAAAAACGCGGTGCTGCTCTCGCTGCTCGACGAGATGAACGGCAAGGCGCAGGCGGCGCTGGGCGCCCTCGACGTGGTGTCATCCGGTGACCCCGAAGCGATCTGGCGGGCGCGCATCGAATCGTTCTTCGAGGTGTCCGGGTCGCACCGGGCGGTCGCCGTCGCCGGTGCGGCGGCCAAGGCGACCAACCCGGAGGTGCGGCAGCTGTGGTCGGCGCTCATGAGCAGCTGGATCGCCTACACCACCATCGCGATCAAAGCCGAGCGCGGCCGCGGCGCCGCCCCCGACACCATCCCGGCCGCGGAATTGTCCGTGGCGCTCAACATGTTGAGCGAGCGGATGATGGCCGCGGCGTTCACCGCCGAGGATGGGGCCGTCCCCGAAGACCGGGTGATCGAC
>NZ_LZLL01000092.1:0-2135 GCF_001669335.1 Mycobacterium sp. 1245852.3
GTTCTGCACCGAAAGCGTGACCAGCACGCTGGTGTTCACCAACATCAACGGCTGCGTGCTGCTGGCCGAGATGCTGTTCCTGCGCTGGCTGTTGGACGGGCGGATCAGCCGGCAGTGGTGGGCCGGCATCGCGATCGGGCTGACGCTCACGCTCAAACCCGTGCTGGGACCGCTGCTGCTGCTGCCGCTGCTGAACCGCCAGTGGCGAACGCTGATCCCCGCGATCGTCGTGCCCGTGGTGATCAACATCGTCGCCTGGCCGCTGGTCAGCGATCCGATGGACTTCGTCACCAAGACGCTGCCCTACATTGGGGGCACCCGGGACTACTTCAACAGCTCCATCGAGGGCAACGGCGTCTACTTCGGCCTGCCCACCTGGCTGATCGTGTTCCTGCGAATCCTGTCCGTGCTGATCACGATCGGCGCGCTGTGGCTGCTGTACCGCTACTACCGCACCCGCGACCCGCTGTTCTGGTTCACCAGCTCCTCGGGCGTGCTGCTGCTCTGTTCCTGGCTGGTGCTCCCGCTGGCCCAGGGTTACTACTCGATGATGCTGTTCCCGTTCTTGATGACGGTGGTGCTGCGCAACTCGCTGATCCGCAATTGGCCGGCCTGGCTGGGGATCTACGGATTCATGACGCTGGACGACTGGCTGATCTACCGGGCGATGAGGTACGGCCGCGCACTGCATTACCTCAAGATCACCTACGGTTGGTCGCTGCTGCTGATCGTCGCCTTCACCGTGCTGCTCTACCGGTACCTGGACGCCAAGGCCGAAAACCGGCTGGACGAGGGCATCGATCCGGCGTGGCTGACGGACGAGCGCGAGCGAGACGCGCTGACCGCGAGCGCGGCGGAGCCGGGCGCGGCGGGTCAGCGCCTTGCGCGCTAGCGTGGAGGCATGACCTCTCCCGACGTGTCGCCGCCCAAGGTGCAGCTGACCGATGACGAATGGCGCAAGAAACTTTCCCCGGAAGAGTTCTATGTGCTGCGCCAGGCTGGCACCGAGCGGCCCTTCACCGGTGAATACACCGACACCAAAACCGAAGGCGTATACCAGTGCCGGGCCTGCGGTGCCGAATTGTTCCGCAGCACAGAGAAATTCGAGTCGCACTGCGGCTGGCCGTCGTTTTTCGACCCGGCGAAGTCCGACGCGGTGATTTTGCGGCCCGACCATTCGATGGGCACCACGCGCACCGAGGTGCTGTGCGCCAACTGCCACAGCCACCTGGGTCACGTGTTCGCCGGCGAGGGCTACCCGACGCCGACGGATCAGCGCTACTGCATCAACTCGGTGTGCCTGCGGCTGGTGCCGGCGGGCTAGCTTCCCGCGGGTTCGCTGCGCAGGTGCCGCGACACTTAAACGGTTGCGACGACGCGCCGCGGCGGATCGCAACCATTTAAGTTTCGCGGGACCTCATCGACACGTCGTGACGTCTTTGACGTTGTGGACGACGTATTCGTGGGCAGCGAGGCAGTGCGACTCGGGCTGGTGAGCCCGTATCAGCTGCGGACGAGCTTCCGCGCGATTTCTCCGGACATCTATCTGTCGGATGCCGCGACACTGTCGCTGAGAACGCGGTCGACCGGGGCGTTTCTGTGGTCGCGACGGCGCGGCGTGCTGGCCGGACTCGCCGCGGCGGCGCTGCACGGGTCGCAGTGGATCGACGACGACGAGCCCATCGAGTTGGTCTGGCGCAACCCGCATCCGCCTCGCGGTGTGATCACCCGAAATGAGCGCATCCAGCCGGACGAAGTCACCCGGGTCAGCGGTCTGCCGGTGACCACTCTTGCCAGGACCGCGTTCGATCTCGCCCGGCACGCGCCCATCGGTGAGGCGGTGGCCCGGATCGATGCGTTGATGCGTGCGACACCGTTCTCGCGCGAGGATGTGCTGTTGCTGGCCAAGCGATACTGCGGTGCGCGCGGCCTGCGTCGGCTGCGGTCAGCGCTCCCAATGATCGATCCCGGCGCCGCGTCGCCCAAGGAAACCTGGCTGCGTCTGCTTTTGATCGACGCCGGCCTGCCCGTCCCGACCACGCAGATACCGGTGCACCAAAACTGGCGACTCATCGCGTGTCTCGACATGGGCTGGGAAGAGTACAGGGTGGCCGCAGAGTACGACGGCGATCACC
>NZ_LZLL01000093.1:0-9577 GCF_001669335.1 Mycobacterium sp. 1245852.3
GTCCGCGAACACCGGCTCGCCCGCCCGCCGCTGGCTCTGGGTCGTCTGGCCCTAGGCCGTCTCGTCCGAGTGCAGCAGCGGGCGCAGTTTCGCGGTTTTGTCCGGGGTCCAGCCGGGCGGTGACAGCACGGCGGCCCAGCCGTCGGCGACGTCGGCGACGTAGCGGTGGCCATGGCCGTCGGGGACATCCACCGCCACGGCCATATCGGCCGACACCTGGAGGAAGGTCACGACCGGAATCCAGCGCGTCTGCGGCAGCACGTCATAGCCGCGCGGTTCGTTCAGCCAGTCGGGCTTGCTGAACAACAGATCGGGCGTCCACCAGGCGATGGGATCCGACGCGTGCTGCAGATACACCACCCGCGGGTGGTCCCACGACGCGTCGGGACGCGTCAAATTCTTTGCGCGAGCGACGAATCGGACATACCTGCCGTCCTGGTAGATCGGCAACCACTCCGGCGACCCGCCGTCACGGGTCGACGTCAGATCGGTCCAGATGGTGTTCTTGAAGGTCGGCCCGCTGAACAACGCCCCGTCGGTGCGCGCCAGCACGTTGTTCAGGCTCAAGAACGGCGCCTCGCCGCCGAACGATCCCAGGCTCTCGCCGAACACCACGAGCTTGGGTCGCTGGGCTTCGGGCAGCTGGCGGATCAGCTTGTCGACGGCCTCGAACAGGGCCTGCCCGGCGTGCCGGGCGTTCTCCTTGTCCACCAGGAACGACAGCCAGCTCGGCAGGAACGAGTACTGCATGCTCACGATCGCGGTGTTGCCGTTGTACATGTATTCCAGCGCCGAGGCTTCCGCCTCGTTGATCCAGCCGGTGCCGGTGGTGGTGCCCACCGCGACGACGGCGCGCCGCAATCCGCCGGTGCGCGCCAACTCCTGTGCCGCGAGCTCGGCGGCGGCCGTGATGCCCTTCGACGAGTCCAATCCGGCATAGGCGCGGATGGGCTCGATGGCCGGTGCTCCGTTGAAGGAGGCGAGTTGCTCGACCGTCGGGCCGCCCTCGACGAAGACGCGGCCCTCGCGGCCCAACGACTCCCACGACACCAGGGACTGCGGGCCACCGGATCGCAGCGGGGTTTTCGGGGGAGCGGTGTCGGGATTCATCTCCTCGTTGGCCGAGGCGAAGGTGTGGTTCATGGTCCGCATGGCGAACTTGAGCACCACGCCGTTGAGCAGGGTGATGGTCAGGACCACCAGCGTGACGACCACGATGGTGGCCGAGAGCCGAAACGGTGCGAACCGGTCAACCTGGTCGACCAAAACCCTGACCAGCCAGCGGGTGAATTGGCCCAGCTCGACCACCGTGAACAGCACCACCACCGACAGCACCCCGGCCAGCGGGTAGTCGTACCACTGAAGATGCGCCACGCCCATCAGGTCGCGCACGTCGTCCTGCCACACGTGGAACCAGATCGCCATGAGGACCTGGCCCACCACGCCGATCGGGATCAGCACCTTCCACGCCCAGCCTGGCGGCGCCGGGCTGTGATCCTTTTCGCGCATGAAGCGCACCAGCCAGACCGCGAACACGCCCAGGCCATAGCCGATGGCGCCGGAGAGCCCGCTGACCAGCCCCTGGAACAGCGGGCCGCGCGGCAGCAGCGACGGTGTGAGCGAAAGCCAAATGAAGACCAGGCCCACCGCGGTGCCGGTGAACGTGTAATGCCTTACCCACCAAGGCTTTTCGGTCCACGGTAGGGTGGGCGCGGCGCGACCGAATCGCGGTGCGGCCACCGGTGCCGGCGCGGCGTCCGGCTCGGCTCCCGCGGACTCCTCGACGGCGTCGGCCGGGAGGTGAGCTGCCTCGGTGTTGGTCGCGGAAACCCGTTCGCTCATGTACGCGTCCTAGCGGTGGGTGAAGTTCGGTGGGCGCTTCTCGACGAAGGCCGCCATCCCTTCGGACTGGTCCTGCGTCGCGAACGTCGAGTGAAAGAGTCTGCGCTCGTAGAGAAGTCCTTCGGCCAGGGTCGACTCGAACGCGCGGTTGACGGCCTCCTTGGCCATCCTGGCAGCCGACCGCGACATCTGGGAGATGGTGGTCGCGACGGCCTTGGCCTCGGTCAGCAGGTCGTCGGCCGGCACCACCCGCGACACCAGACCGCTGCGTTCGGCTTCTTCGGCGCCGATGGTGCGGCCGGTCAGGATCAGGTCCATGGCCTTGGCCTTGCCGATGGCGCGGGTCAGCCGCTGGGAGCCGCCCATGCCCGGCAGCACACCGAGTTTGATCTCGGGCTGGCCGAATTTCGCTGTGTCGGCGGCGATCAGCACGTCGCACATCATGGCGAGCTCGCAGCCACCGCCCAGCGCGTGGCCGGCGACCGCGGCGATGGTGGGGGTGCGGACGGCGGCGAGCTTGCTCCACGGGGCGAAGAAATCAGCGCCGAAGGCGTCGGCGAAGGACAGCTCGGCCATCTCCTTGATGTCGGCGCCGGCGGCGAACGCCTTGGCCGAGCCGGTGATGATGATCGCCCCGATACCGGGGTCGGCGTCGAAATCCGCTGCCGCGCTGGTGACCTCGTTCATCACCTGGGTGTTGAGCGCGTTGAGGGCCTTCGGCCGGTTCAGGGTGATGATGCCGACGCGGTCGTCGCGTTCGACGAGGATGGTCTCGTAATCTGCCTCTGTCATCCAAACCGCCTTTCTAGAAACTCAAGTCGTCGTCGACCGGGGTGAAATACGCCTCGACGTCGGCCGCGGTGACCGCGGACAGCTCCGCCGGGGACCACTTCGGGTTGCGATCTTTGTCGATCAGCTGTGCGCGGATGCCCTCCACCAGGTCGTGTGAGCGCAGCGACGCCGACGACACCCGATAGTCCTGCACCAGAACGTCTTTGAGCGTTTCGAGGCCGGCCGCGCGCCGCACCGCCTGCAGGGTCACCGACAGCGCTACCGGGGAGCGGGTGGCGATCAGGTCGGCGGCGTCCTCGGCCGGGCCGGCGCCGTGCCCGCGAAGCGCGGCGACGATGTCCGCAACGGTATCGCCGGAGAAGCAATCGTCGATCCAATCACGTTGCGCGGCAAGCTCGCTGGCCGGCGGTTCGACGGTGTACTTGTCGAGTGCGCGCTCGACGCCGTCGGTGATCACCGCGCGGCGGAACGCCTCGACGTCGCCGTGCGGGACGTAGTGGTCGGCGAAGCCCATCGCGATGGCGTCGGCTCCGGAGAACGGCGCCCCGGTCAGCGCGGCGTGCAGGCCCAGACCGCCGGGCGCCCGCGACAGCAGGTAGACCCCGCCGACGTCGGGGATGAAGCCGATGCCGACCTCAGGCATGGCGATCTTGGAGGTGTCGGTGACCACCCGGGTGTTCGCGTGCGCGCTGACGCCCACGCCGCCACCCATCACGATGCCGTCCATCAACGCCACGTAGGGCTTGGCGAACTCGGCGATCTGGGCATTGAGCAGATACTCGTCGCGCCAGAAGCGACGCGCCTCGACCCCGTCCTTGCGCGCGCTGTGATAGATGGACACCACGTCGCCGCCGGCGCACAGCCCGCGTTCACCGGCGCCTGAGAGCACCACCGCGCGCACCGCGTCGTCGTCGGCCCAGTCGGTGAGGACGGCGGTCAGCGCGTCCACCATCTGCTGGTTCAGCGAGTTGATCGCCTTGGGGCGGTTGAGAGTGATCAAGCCGACGCTTCCCTCGACTTCGGTCAGAACCTCATCGGATCCGTCGGTCACGCTTTCGCCTCCCTCAAGCCGGTCCAGCCTCGAGGAAGAAATCTAGATCGTCACGACCGGCGCAGTACCCGCGGGTAAGGGTTATCTTTAACGCGACGACAACGGCGGAGGCTATATAGAGCCGGAAATACACCGGAAAACGCCCAGGTCCGCTGGGAACCAGGGCGCAACGCCGATCGTTGAGATTGTGTTCGCACAGCTCGAAGCCAATTAGAGAGGATCCGACGGTGCGGGAGACAAGCAACCCGGTATTTCGTTCGCTGCCTAAGCAGAGGGGCGGATACGCACAATTCGGCACGGCCGCGCCCCCGATGCAGGGGTATGGGGCCGACCCCTACGCGGCTCCCTACGCGGCCCCGTACCAGGAGGCCAAAGCCTCGCGTCCGCTGACCATCGACGACGTCGTCACCAAGACCGGCATCACGCTGGCCGTGCTGGCGATCTCCGCCGTGGTCTCCTACTTCCTGGTCGCCCGCGACGTGGCGCTGGCCATGCCGCTGGCGCTGATCGGCGGATTGGGCGGCCTGGTCCTGGTGCTGGTCGCCACCTTCGGCCGCAAGCAGGACAACCCGGGCATCGTGCTGAGCTACGCCGTGCTCGAGGGCCTGGTGCTGGGCGCGATCTCGTTCGTCTTCGCCAACTTCTCGGTGTCCAACGCCAACGCCGGGGCGCTGATCGGTGAGGCGGTCCTGGGCACGTTCGGGGTGTTCTTCGGCATGCTCGTCGTCTACAAGACCGGCGCGATCCGGGTGACGCCCAAGTTCACCCGCATGCTGGTTGCCGCGATGTTCGGCGTGCTGGCCCTGATGCTCGGCAACTTCGTGTTGGCGATGTTCCACGTCAACGGCGGCACCGGCCTGGGCCTGCGCAGCGGCGGCACGGTGGCCATCATCTTCTCGCTGGTGTGCATCGCGATCGCGGCGTTCAGCTTCCTGATCGACTTCGATGCGGCCGACCAGATGGTCCGCGCCGGCGCGCCGGACAAGGCGGCATGGGGTATCGCCCTGGGCCTGACCGTGACGCTGGTGTGGCTGTACATCGAGATCCTGCGTCTGCTGAGTTATCTGCAGAACGACTAGCTCTCGTCAACGAAAAGACCGGCACGCCCCCTTGGCGTGCCGGTCTTTTCGTGTTGGAGCGCTTTCGCGTGCAGTGCCGCCGTTGAGTGTGCAGCGGCGGCGTTGAGTGTGAAGCGGCGGCGGGGTTACTCGGCGTGTCGTCGCCGAGGTTTCACACTCACCGCCCAGGTTTCACACTCACCGCGCCGGGCGCCCAGTTGACGAGCAGCGGCCTAGCTCAGCCGCTCGATCACCATCGCCATGCCCTGGCCGCCGCCGACGCACATGGTCTCCAGGCCGAACGTCTTGTCGTGCGTCTGCAGGTTGTTGAGCAGCGTGGTGGTGATGCGTGCGCCGGTCATGCCGAACGGGTGGCCCAGCGCGATCGCCCCACCGGACACGTTCAGCTTGTCCTCGTCGATGCCCAGCTCACGCGCCGAACCCAGCACCTGGACGGCGAACGCCTCGTTGATCTCGAACAGGTCGATGTCGCTGACCGACATGTTGGCGCGCGCCAGCGCCTTCTTGGTCGCCTCGATCGGGCCCAGGCCCATGATTTCCGGGGACAGGCCGCTGACCCCGGTGGACACGATGCGCGCGAGCGGCGTCAGGCCGAGTTCCTTGGCCTTGGTGTCGCTGGTGATCACCACCGCGGCGGCGCCGTCGTTGAGCGGGCACGCGTTGCCGGCGGTCACCGTGCCGTTGGGCCGGAACACGGGCTTGAGCTGGCTGATCTTCTCGTAGGTGGTGCCGGGGCGTGGGCCGTCGTCGACGCTCACCGTGGTGCCGTCGGGCAGGGTCACCGGGGTGATCTCCCGCTCGAAGAACCCGCTCTTGATCGCTTCCTCGGCGCGGTTCTGGCTGCGCACACCCCAGTGGTCCTGGTCTTCGCGGCTGATGCCGGTCAGCAGGGCGACGTTTTCGGCCGTCTGCCCCATCGCGATGTACACGTCGGGCACGTTGCCGTCGGCGCGTGGGTCGTGCCACTCGTCGGCGCCCTCGGCCGCGGCGGCCGACCGCTCCTGGGCCTCGCCGAACAGCGAGTTCTTGGTGTCCGGCCAGGAGTCGGCGCTGCCCTTGGCGAAGCGGGAGACGGTCTCCACACCGGCGGAGATGAACGCGTCGCCCTCACCGGCCTTGATCGCGTGGAAGGCCATCCGGGAGGTCTGCAGCGACGACGAGCAGTACCGGTTGACGGTGGTGCCCGGCAGGAAGTCGTAGCCGAGTTCGACGGCGATGACCCGCGCCAGGTTGTATCCGGATTCGCCGGCGGGCTGGCCGCAGCCCAGGATCAGGTCATCGATCTGGTGGGGGTTCAGTGCGGGCACCTTGTCGAGTGCGGCGCGCACGATCTGGACGGTCAGGTCGTCGGGGCGCATGTTGACCAGCGACCCCTTCATCGCGCGGCCGATCGGCGAGCGAGCGGTTGAGACAATGACGGCTTCAGGCATGGTTATTCCCTTCAGGTCCCAGATCCCACAGATGGGGCTGGCTCGCTTGGCACCGGGTGGTGGGTCCGCTCCGACCGGCGACAACAAATCTAGTCGCTGCCGACCTCGGGGCACGAAGACGGGGCAGGTCCGGGCGCCGGACGCCGCCACAGCCGCGACATGACACTGCTGCGGGTGTGCCGCTGACCGAGCACCGGCGCCGCCGCGGGCACCGGCGGGCTCAGCGGCGGAAGCTCCACCTTCTCGCCCAGCGCGTCGCAGAGGGCGAGCAGCAGCGCGTCGGCCGCCAGCGCATAGGCGGGTGCCGAGGGGTGATAGCCGTCGGCGGAGAACATGGCCTCGGGTGTCGCGCGGAATTGCGGGGCCATCAGCTGCGCCAACGGCACCGGCACGCCGCCGGCCGACCGGACCGCCGCGGTCTGGGCGCGGGCCAGCTGCAGGCAGCGCTCGTGCGCCAGCGACCGCAGCGGCTGCGGAATGGCGCTGATGAATCCGAGGTCCGGGCAGGTGCCGACGATCACCACGGCGCCGCGGGCGCGCAGCTTGCGGACGGTCAGTGCCAGCCGCTGCGCCGACTGGCTGATGCCGTTGAGCGCAGTCACGTCGTTGGCGCCGACCATGATCACCGCGATGTCCGGCGGCGGGCCGGCCACGAACATGGCGTCGACCTGCCCGCACACGCCCTTGGAGGTGGCCCCGACAATCGCCTTGGTGCTCAACCGGATTCGTTTGCCGGTCTGCTCGGCCAGGCCCCGGGCGATCCGCACCCCGGGCACTTCGTCGGCGCTCATGCAGCCGTATCCCGCGGCGGTCGAGTCACCGAAGATCATCAGGTGCGAGTCGACCGCCATGCCGCGGTGCCACCGCTGGACCGGCCCGCCGCCGCGCTCGTACACGCCGTCCGCGCGGGGCGGGATGTCCCAGGACTTCGGAATGATCGTGCGCGCATGAGTGGCCTGGCCGACCAACAGACTGCGTGCCCCCAGGTAGGCGGTTCCTGTTGAGGCCAGCGCGCCCGCTGTGGCCAGGGCGATCGCCGAACGGCGTGGCACCCGCATGGTCACGCAATCGATTTTAGAGCGGCTTCGACGTTCGCGCGGGCGGCTGGAAAACGAACTGATCACGGTGCGAAGCAAAACCGGTATCAAATCAGCAATGTCCTACGTTGCACTAAGCAACCGCTGTCAAGCTGAAGACAAGGGATGGCTGAGCGCCTTGGCAAACGGCTGAACCAGACGCTCGGTCGCCTCGTCACATGCTGTATCGCACTACAACGGCGTAGGAAGTGTTGAGCATGACCGCACCTAGCAAGGAATCGGGGTCGTCGGCAAATACCGCTCGGCCACATGACGTCCTCAAGGCCCGCCGAGCGCAGGCGCGCAAGTTCGCGATCAGCGACGGCGCGCCGGTCGAGGTCCTGGAGTCCGGGCCCAGCGTGGCCGCGCGACTTGCCAACCTCACCTCACGGCTGACCATCCGGCCGATCCTGTCCGTCGGCAGTCACGTCCCCAACCTGCCATGGCCCTGGGGTCTCATCGACCTCACGGCCCGGGTGCTGATCCCCGCGTCGGCCACCGTCCGCGAGACCATCAAGCTGCCCCACGCCTCGGCGCAGCTGGTCCGCGCGCCCGGGGTGCTGCCCGCCGACGGCAGCCGCCGCGTGATCGTCTACCTGCACGGCGGCGCGTTTCTGACCTGTGGTGCCAACTCCCACGGCCGGCTCGTCGAAGCCCTGTCGAAGTTCGCCGACTCGCCCATCCTGGTGGTCAATTACCGTCTGCTGCCGAAGAATTCGGTGGGGATGGCGCTGGACGACTGCCACGACGCCTACCGCTGGCTGCGGCGGCGCGGATACCAGCCCGACCAGATCGTGCTGGCCGGTGACTCCGCCGGCGGCTACCTCGCGCTCACGCTGGCCCAGCGCCTGCAGGAGGAGGGCGAGGATCCCGCGGCGCTGGTGGCGATCTCGCCCCTGCTGCAGCTGGCCAAGGAACCCAAGCAGGCCCACCCCAACATCGAGACCGATGCCATGTTCACGGCCGGGGCGTTCGATGCGCTCGCCGAGCTGGTGGCGACGGCGGCCGGGAAGAACATCGTCGACGGCAAGCCCGAAGAGGTCTACGAGCCGCTCGACCACATCAAGCCGGGCCTGCCGCGCACGCTGATTCACGTGTCGGGCTCCGAGGTGCTGCTGCACGACGCGCGGCTGGCGGCGAGCCGGCTCGCCGCGGTGGGCGTGCCGGCCGAGGTGCGGGTGTGGCCCGGACAGGTCCACGACTTCCAACTGGCCGCGCCGATGGTGCCCGAGGCCGTGCGCTCGCTGCGCCAGATCGGCGACTACATTCGCGAGGCCACGGAGTAGACGCCGCACAGCGGTTGTGCGCCGCGCGAATCCGCCTGAGACGATGAATGCATGCGGATCGCTCAGCACATCAGTGACCTCATCGGCGGCACACCGCTGGTGCGGCTGAACTCCGTCGTCCCCGACGGCGCCGGCATCGTGGCGGCCAAGGTCGAATACCTCAATCCCGGTGGCAGCTCGAAGGACCGAATCGCGGTCAAGATGATCGACGCCGCCGAAGCCAGCGGACAGCTGCGACCGGGCGGCACCATCGTCGAACCCACCTCGGGCAACACCGGCGTCGGGCTGGCCCTCGTCGCCCAGCACCGCGGCTACAAGTGCGTGTTCGTCTGCCCCGACAAGGTCAGCGAGGACAAGCGCAACGTCCTGATGGCCTACGGCGCCGAGGTCGTCGTGTGCCCCACCGCCGTACCGCCCGACCACCCGGACAGCTACTACAGCGTCTCCGACCGGCTGGTCACCGAGATCGACGGCGCGTGGAAGCCCGACCAGTACGCCAACCCGGAAGGCCCGGCCAGCCACTACGCAACCACCGGCCCGGAGATCTGGGCCGACACCGACGGCAAGGTCACCCACTTCGTCGCCGGCATCGGCACCGGCGGGACGATCACCGGCGCCGGCCGCTACCTCAAAGAGGTGTCCGGCGGCGCGGTGCGCATCATCGGCGCCGACCCCGAAGGGTCGGTGTATTCCGGCGGCACCGGCCGGCCCTACCTGGTGGAGGGCGTCGGTGAGGACTTCTGGCCGCAGGCGTACGACCGGACGGTGCCCGACGAGATCATCGCGGTGTCCGACTCCGACTCGTTCGACATGACCCGGCGGCTGGCCCGCGAGGAAGCGATGCTGGTCGGCGGGTCGTGCGGCATGGCGGTGGTCGCCGCGCTCAAGGTCGCCGAGCAGGCCGGGCCCGACTCGATCGTGGTGGTGTTGCTGCCCGACGGCGGGCGGGGCTACATGTCCAAGATCTTCAACGACGCGTGGATGTCGTCGTACGGCTTCCTGCGCAGCCGCCTGGACGGGT
>NZ_LZLL01000094.1:0-10580 GCF_001669335.1 Mycobacterium sp. 1245852.3
CGGGGCAATTCCACCGGCCCGCACCTGCATTTCGAGGTCCTCCAGGGCGGCACCGAGCGGATCGATCCGGTGCCGTGGCTCGCTAAGCGTGGTCTCAGCGTCGGCAACTACGCTGGCTGAGGTGACCGCGCCGAACGAAGAAAATTCCGGTCCGCGTCCGCCCGAGCCCCCACCGGAGCACGACCCGCCCTCCGACTCACGGCACCGGATCGATCCGCTCGGTGCCGCCCTGGAGGACCTCGAAATGCAGGTGCGGGCCGGTGGAATTGCCCCGATTGCCCATGGTGGCGATCTGGTCGCCGGCCATCACGCGCTCACCGACGCTGACCAACGCGGTGTTGATGTGACCGTAGAGCGTGACCGTGCCGTCGGCGTGGCGCAGCTTGACCAGCATGCCGTAGCCGCCGGCCGGACCGGCGTCGATGACGACCCCGTCGGACACCGCGTAGATCGGGGTGCCGATCGAGTTGGCCAGGTCGATGCCGGCGTGCAGCACTCCCCAGCGGTAGCCGAAGTTGGAAGTGAAGATGCCTTTGGTCGGCATCACGTAGAGCGGTTGAGACAACCGGGCCTCGCGCTGAGCGCGGTCGTTGGCGAAGGCGACGCCCTTGGCCAGCTCCTGGTTGTGCAGCGCGGCGGTGGCCGCGGGCTCCGCCGCGATCACCTGGGGGCCGCGGACGGTGTTGCTGCCGCCCGCGCCGCCGGTGAGCGCGGAGGCGTTCGCGGTCAGCACCGCGTCGGTCTTGGGGGTGTCGGCGTGGCTGGTGGCCGTGTGCGCGGCCGCGGCGGCGGCGCCGGCGGCCATCGCCGAGATCAGCAGGCGGCCCCGGGCCGCGCTGGTCGGTTGCTTGCGGTGCTGCCCGCCGCGCCGCGCGACGCCGACGACGTCGGTGACGTGTGGGCGATCGAGGCGCCGCTCGGTGCGGGGCTCGATGACCACCCGCGGCAGCACCTCGGTGACGGGCGCCGCCAGCCATGCCGGGCGCAGGTCGTCCGCGTCGTGCAGGTCGTCGAGTTCGGGCGCCAGCAGCACCTGTGCTTCGTTGTCGAACGTCGAGTCATTGCTGAAGTCCAGGTCGCCGAGATCGCCGGCGTCGTCGCTGAATTCGAAGTCGTCGAAATCGAAGCCGTCGAGCGGGAGGATTTCGGTGACTTCGGTGCGGTGCGGGGCTTCCGCCCACCGGGCGCCGGCCGCGCGACCAACCCTGACGACGCCCTCAGTTACGGCAGAAGGCCGGGCAAAACGGTGCTGGGACAACCTGAAATGTCCTCGTATCGTGACCATAACGTTATCTGGACCCTAGGAAGGTATCCGCTAACGCGCGGAACTGGCAACCTCGTCGCAGAATCCGGGCGGAATTGTGATTTGGATCACGCGGACGGTCAACCCATAGCTCGTGAGCTGTGCCACATCGGCGGACGCGGCGGTCAAAGGCATTTGAGGGGTGGATACAGTTCGTCCGTGCGAGTTGCCGAGTGCGGCACCGCCCACCAAGAGGCCTAGTAGTTGAGTCGAGCGAAGACAGAGAGTCCATGGACCTTTTCGAGTATCAAGCAAAAGAATTGTTCGCCAAGCACAACGTACCGACTACGCCGGGACGCGTGACCGACACGGCCGAGGGCGCTCGCGAGATCGCCACCGAGATCGGTCGCCCGGTGATGGTCAAAGCGCAGGTGAAGGTCGGCGGGCGCGGCAAGGCGGGTGGCGTCAAGTACGCGGCGACGCCCGAGGACGCCTACGAGCACGCCAAGAACATCCTCGGCCTGGACATCAAGGGCCACGTGGTGAAGAAGCTGCTGGTCGCCGAGGCCAGCGACATCGCCGAGGAGTACTACATCTCCTTCCTGCTCGACCGCGCCAACCGCACCTACCTGGCCATGTGTTCGGTCGAGGGCGGCATGGAAATCGAGGAGGTGGCCGCCACCAAGCCGGAGCGGCTGGCCAAGGTTCCGGTGGACGCCGTCAAGGGCGTCGACCTGGCGACCGCGCGGTCCATCGCCGAGCAGGGCCACCTGCCCGCCGAGGTGCTGGACGCCGCCGCGGTCACCATCAACAAGCTGTGGGAGGTCTTCGTCGCCGAGGACGCCACCCTGGTCGAGGTCAACCCGTTGGTGCGCGACCCCAAGGACCAGATCCTGGCGCTGGACGGCAAGGTCACGCTGGACGCCAACGCCGACTTCCGTCAGCCGGGCCACGCCGAGTTCGAGGACCGCGACGCGACCGACCCGCTCGAGCTCAAAGCCAAGGAGCATGACCTCAACTACGTCAAGCTGGACGGCTCCGTCGGCATCATCGGTAACGGGGCGGGCCTGGTCATGTCGACGCTCGACGTCGTCGCCTACGCGGGCGAGAAGCACGGCGGGGTCAAGCCGGCCAACTTCCTCGACATCGGCGGTGGCGCGTCGGCCGAGGTGATGGCCGCGGGCCTCGACGTCATCCTGAACGACAAGCAGGTCAAGAGCGTGTTCGTGAACGTGTTCGGCGGCATCACATCCTGCGACGCCGTCGCCAACGGCATCGTGACCGCGCTGAACATGCTCGGCGACGAGGCCAACAAGCCGCTCGTGGTCCGGCTCGACGGCAACAACGTCGACGAAGGCCGCCGGATCCTGGCCCAAGCCAACCACCCGCTGGTGATCCAGGCCGAGACCATGGACGCCGGTGCCGACAAAGCCGCCGAGCTGGCGAACAAGTAAGGGAACCAAGCTATGTCGATCTTCCTGAACAAGGACTCCAAGGTCATCGTCCAGGGCATCACCGGCGGTGAGGGCACCAAGCACACCGCGCTGATGCTCAAGGCCGGCACCCAGGTGGTGGGCGGCGTGAACGCCCGCAAGGCGGGCACGACCGTGTCGCACGTGGACCCGGTCGGCAAGGACGTCGAGCTGCCCGTGTTCGGCACCGTCGCCGAAGCGATCAAGGAAACCGGCGCCAACGTCTCGGTCGTGTTCGTGCCGCCGAAGTTCGCCAAGGACGCTGTCATCGAGGCCATCGACGCCGAGATCCCGCTGCTGGTCGTCATCACCGAGGGAATTCCGGTGCAGGACAGCGCCTATGCGTGGGCCTACAACGTCGACAAGGGGCAGAAGACCCGCATCATCGGGCCGAACTGCCCGGGCATCATCACCCCGGGCGAGGCGCTGGCCGGCATCACGCCGGCCAACATCAGCGGCCCCGGTCCGGTCGGGCTGGTGTCCAAGTCGGGCACCCTGACCTACCAGATGATGTACGAGCTGCGCGATTTCGGCTTCTCCACCTCGATCGGTATCGGCGGTGACCCGGTGATCGGGACCACCCACATCGACGCCATCGAGGCCTTCGAGAAGGACCCCGACACCAAGGTCATCGTGATGATCGGTGAGATCGGCGGTGACGCCGAGGAGCGGGCGGCCGACTACATCAAGGCCAACGTGTCCAAGCCGGTCGTCGGTTACGTCGCGGGATTCACCGCGCCGGAGGGCAAGACGATGGGCCACGCCGGCGCCATCGTGTCCGGCTCGTCGGGCACCGCGGCCGCCAAGAAGGAGGCTCTGGAGGCCGCCGGCGTCAAGGTCGGCAAGACGCCGTCGGAGACCGCCGCGCTCGCCCGGGAGATCCTGCAGAGCCTGTGAGCAGGGCCGTTCGCGGCCAAATTGGAACACGTTTCAGGTTTCGGTTAGCCTGACGAATTAACACTTGTCAGGAGGCCTGTAATGCCGGTGCATCCCCGCACCCCGGTGCTCGTCGGCGTCGGCCAGTTCACCGAGCGCATCGACGACGCTGACTACCGGGGCATGTCGGCGGTCGACCTCGCGACGGCCGCCGCGCAGGCGGCCCTTGCCGACACGGGCGCCAACGGCGTTGCACACGCCGTCGACACCGTCTTCGGGCTTCGGCAATTCGAGATCTCCGGCCCGATGCCGGCGACGCTCGGCAAGTCGAACAACTACCCGCGCTCGGTGATGAACCGGCTCGGCGGCGACCCAACCCGGGTGGTACTGGAACCGGTCGGCGGGCAGGGGCCGCAGAAGCTCGTCACGGAGGCGGGCAACACCATCGTGGTGGGCGACGCCGACGTGGTGCTGATCATGGGCTCGGAGCCGGGGTCGACGGCGCGCTACTTCGCCAACCGTGACGACAAGCCGGACTTCACCGAAGACGTCGAGGGTCAACTGGAGGATCGCGGTCACCAGATCTCGAGTTACATCGACGAATACACCATCCAGCACGGTTTGACCGGGGCGCCGGTGCAGTACGGGCTGCTCGAGAACGCCCGCCGCGCCCGCCTGGGACGTAGCGTGGCCGACTATCGGCGCGAGATGGCCGAACTGTTCGCCCCAATGTCCAAAGTGGCTGCCAAGAACCCGTTTTCGTCATCGCCGGTCGAGCGGTCGGTCGAGGAGATCATCACGGTCACCGACGACAACCGGATGATCAGTGACCCATACCCCCGGTTGCTCGTCGCCCGAGATCAGGTCAACCAGGGCGCGGCGGCGGTGCTGATGTCCGTGGAAGCCGCGACCCGCCTCGGTGTGGCGCAAGACAAATGGGTCTACCTGCACGGCCACTCCGACATGGTCGAGCAGGCGATGCTCGACCGCGTCGACCTCGGGGCCAGCCCGGCGGCGGTCCACGCGGCCCGAGAAGCGTTGCGGTTAGCGGGAATTGGCGTTGACGACATCGCCACCTTTGATCTGTACAGCTGCTTCCCGTTCCCGGTCTTCGTCATCTGCGAAGCTCTCGGCATCGACGGCGACGACCCGCGCGGTCTGACCTTGACCGGCGGATTGCCGTACTTCGGCGGCCCCGGCAACAGCTACTCCCTGCACGCTATCGCCGAGACGGTCGCGCAGATGCGGGACAGGCCAGGGCAGTTCGGCCTCGTCGGCGCCAACGGCGGGATCATGAGCAAGTACTCCGTCGGCATCTACTCGACCACACCCGTGGACTGGCGCACCGACAACTGTGCGGAGCTGAACAAGCAGGTTGAAGCGCTGCCCAAGGTCAACGTCACCAAAACGCCCGACGGTGAAGCGACGATCGAGACATACTCCGTGCGCTACGACTGGCCGGTCCGGACCGGCATCATCGTCGGCAGGCTCGCGACGGACAACACGCGATTCATGGCGACGACCGACGACGAGGATCTGGTCGCGTTGATGTGCGACGGCGATCCGCTCGGTGCGGAAATCTCGGTGTGGTCGACCGGTAACGGTAACCGCGCGTCGCTGCGTTAGCGGCTGTCGCCGTCGCGACACATAAACCACGCACCCGACACGCCGTCACGCGTCGCACTGGTTTAAGTCTCGGCGTTCACGGGCTCGGCGACACGCCTGGCCTGGGGTCAGACCAGGGCGGCGAGCTTGCCGGCCAAGCGCTCGACGTAGGCGGCGACCTCGTCCTCGGATTTGTCCGGCAGCCCGAACAGCACCTCGGTCACGCCGAGCTCGGCCCACTTGGCCAGCTTCTCGGGCACCGGCTTGAAGTCCAGCGCCACGATCTGCGGGGCGCCGTCGCGGCCCGCGGCCGCCCAGGTGTCCTGCAGCAACTTGACCGGCTCGTCGATGTCGAAGTCGCGCGGGGTGGTGATCCAGCCGTCGGCGCTGCGGGCGATCCACTTGAAGTTCTTCTCGGTGCCCGCCGCGCCGACCAGCACCGGGACGTGCGGCTGCACGGGCTTGGGCCAGGCCCAGCTGGGACCGAACTTGACGAACTCGCCATCGTAGGAGGCTTCTTCTTCGGTCCACAGCGCCCGCATCGCCTCGAGGTACTCGCGCAGCATCGTGCGGCGCCGGCCCGGCGGCACATTGTGGTCGGCGAGTTCGTCGGTGTTCCAGCCGAACCCGACGCCCAGGCTGACCCGTCCGCCGGACAGGTGGTCAAGGGTGGCAATACTTTTCGCCAACGTGATCGGGTCGTGTTCGACGGGAAGAGCCACCGCGGTGGACAGCCGCACCCGCGAGGTGACCGCGCACGCCGCGCCCAGGCTCACCCAGGGGTCTAGTGTCCGCATGTAGCGGTCGTCGGGCAGCGACTCGTCCCCGGTGGTGGGGTGAGCCGCCTCGCGCTTCACCGGAATGTGGGTGTGTTCTGGCACGTAGAAGGTCGTAAAGCCGTGGTCGTCGGCGAGCTTCGCGGCCTTCGCCGGGGAGATGCCACGATCGCTGGTAAAAAGCACAAGCCCGTAATCCATGGGGTGAATTAGAACGTGTTCTACCTCCGCTGGGCAAGCCGTCGTGAAACGGACCGTCTCGCGAGCAGGTCGCGGGCCCGCCGATGCGGACGTCACCGAGCAAGCCGGTGGCAGCGGCACGGCCTGCCGCACGTGCGCTAGCGTGGGTGATCGACCGCGTCGCTAACGCAGCGAGGCGCCTGGAAGCACAGCGTTGCACTGCAACTGTGGCGACCGCTAGGCAGTTCAAGGCACTGGAAGCAACAGGAGGAGCCATGACCTACTCTCCCGGAAGCCCGGGCTATCCACCGGCGCAACCCGGCGGCGCCTATGCGGGCGGCACACCGTCCTTCGCCAAGGACGACCACGGAACGAGCAAGCTGCCGTTCTACCTGAACATCGCGGTGGTGGTTCTCGGTCTGGCCGCCTACCTCCTGAACTTCGGCCCCACCTTTACCATCGGCGCCGACCTCGGCCCGGGCATCGGTGGCCGCGCCGGTGACGCCGGCACCGCGGTCGTGGTTGCCGTGCTGGCGGCGCTGCTCGCCGGGCTCGGCCTGCTGCCGAAGGCCAGGAACTACGCGGGAGTCGTCGCGGTCATCGCGGTGCTGGGTGCCTTGCTCGCCATCACCGAGACGATCAACCTGCCCGCCGGTTTCTCGATCGGCTGGGCGATGTGGCCGCTGGTGGCGGCCGTCGTGCTCCAGGCGATCGCCGCCGTCGTCGTGGTCCTGCTGGACTCCGGGGTGATCACCGCCCCGGCGCCGCGGCCCAAATACGACCCGTACGCGCAGTATGGCCAGTACGGGCAATACGGCCAATACGGTCAGCAGCAGCCCTACTACGGTCAGCAGCCGGGCGGCCAGCAGCACGGCGGGCAGCAGCAGTCGCCGCAGGGCTACGGTTCGCAGTACGGCGGCTATTCGCCGAGCGCGGCGCCCACCCAGAGCGGCGCTCCGACCGGCGGTTTCGGCGCTCAGCCCTCGCCGCAGTCCGGACCGCAACCGTCCGCGCAGCAGCACGGCTCGAACACGCCGCCCACCGGCTTCCCCAGCTTCAGCCCCCCGCCCAACGTCGGCGGATCGGACTCCTCGGCGACGGCAAACTTCTCCGAGCAGGGTGGGGGCCAGCAGTTCGGCCACGAGCAGCAGTCGCCGTCGTCACCGTCTGGGCCAGCGCCCTCCTAACCGTGCGCTGTCGCGCCTAGTCGGGGACGTGCCCCAGAGTGACACGGGTGGAGGACAACCGGGCAGCGGGCGCTCGCCAGGCGCGTGATCTCGTCAGGGTCGCGTTCGCCCCCGCGGTGGTGGCGTTGGTCATCATCGCCGCGGTCACGCTGATCCAGTTGTTGATCGCCAACAGCGACATGACCGGCGCGCTGGGCGCCATCGCCAGCATGTGGCTGGGCGTGCACCAGGTACCGGTCTCGATCGGCGGTCGCGTGCTCGGGGTGATGCCGCTGCTGCCGGTCCTGTTGATGGTCTGGGCCACCGCGCGCAGCACCGCCCGGGCCACGACGCCCTACTCGTCGTGGCTGGTCGTCCGCTGGGTCGTCGCCTCGGCGCTGGGCGGCCCGTTGTTCCTGACGGCGATCGCCCTGGCGGTCATCCACGACGCGTCCTCGGTGATCACCGAGCTGCAAACGCCCAGTGCGCTACGCGCGTTCCTCAGCGTGCTCGCGGTGCATGCCGCCGGCGCCGGCATCGGGGTGTGGTCCCGGGTGGGGCCGCGCGCGCTCGCGGCGGCGTCGCTGCCGTTCTGGCTGGGCGACTCGCTGCGCGCCGCTTCCGCCGGGGTATTGGCGTTGCTCGGGCTCTCCGGCTTCGTGACGGCCGGGTCGCTGGTGGTGCATTGGTCAACCATGCAGGAGCTCTACGGCATCACCGATTCGATCTTCGGCGAGTTCAGCCTCACCGTGCTGTCAATGCTGTACGCGCCCAACGTGATTGTCGGCACCGCGGCAATGGCCGTCGGCTCCAGCGCGCACATCGGATTCGCGACCTTCAGTTCGTTCATCGTGTTCGGTGGTGACATCCCGGCCGTGCCGGTGCTGGCCGCGGTCCCCAGGCCGCCGCTGGGGCCGGTGTGGGTGGCGCTGCTCATCATCGGTGCGTCGTCGGGTGTGGCGGTCGGGCAGCAGTGCGCCCGGCGGGCGCTGCCGTTGCTGGCGGCCGCGGCCAAGCTGCTGGTCGCCGCGGTCGTGGGCGCGCTGGTGATGTCCGTGATCGCGTACGCCGGCAGCGGCCAGCTGGGTAACTTCGGGCACGTCGGCGTCGACCAGGGCGCGTTGCTCGTCGGCGTCTTCTTCTGGTTCGCGGTCGTCGGCGGGATCACGGTGGTGATGACCGGCGGGGTCAGCCGCCGTCCCCGGCGGCCCAAGGTCAAGCCCGCAGCGGCCGCGGCGGCCGAGGAACCGGCCGACTTCGCGGGCGTCTTCGACGACGAGCCGTCGCCCGACGAGGAGGAGGCGATCCCTGGGGAGGCGGGTGACGCGCTGGATCCGCCCGCGGGCGAGGCCGCCCAACCCGACCCCCCGGTGACCGACACGCCATCCCCGCGCGAGCCCGGACAAGAAGCCACCGAGCGAGATTCCGAGGAATAAGCCTTCCGCCGGCCGCCGCGCGACAATCCGGTTGGCGCCGTCGGGGTGCCGAGGTCGATCGCCCGACTCTGCTCACGTCGCTGCACGACCCGCATCGTCGGCGGGCTAGGCTCGCCGATGTGGTCGAACCGCTCCATGTGCCCCCGAACGCACCGGCACGGGTAGTGGTACTGGCGTCGGGCACCGGGTCGCTGCTGAATTCGCTGTTGACCTCCGCCGTCGCGGATTACCCGGCCCGGGTGGTCGCCGTCGGCGCCGACCGCGACTGCCTGGCCACCGAGATCGCCGCGGCCGCGTCCGTGCCCGCCTTCACCGTCCGGCTCGGCGAGCACCCCGACCGCGCCGCCTGGGACGCCGCCATCACCGAGGCCACCGCCGCACACTCGCCCGACCTGGTGGTCTCCGCCGGGTTCATGAAAATCCTTGGGCCGCAGTTCCTTTCACGGTTCTACGGTCGGGTCATCAACACCCATCCGGCGCTGTTGCCGGCGTTTCCGGGTGCGCACGGGGTGGCCGACGCATTGGCCTACGGTGTCAAGGTCACAGGCTGTACGGTGCACCTGGTGGACGCCGGGACGGACACCGGGCCGATTCTGGCGCAGGAATCCGTTCCGGTGCTCGACGGCGACACCGAAGAGACTCTGCACGAACGCATCAAAGTCACCGAACGGAAGCTCCTGGTGGACGTGGTGGCCGCGATCGCAACACGCGGCCTGACCCTGGTCGGGAGAAAAGCGACGATCGGACGAAAGGCGACGAACCGATGAGCACCGACGACTGGCGGGAAGACGCCAAACGGCCGATCCGGCGCGCCCTGATCAGCGTGTACGACAAGACCGGGCTCGTCGACCTCGCCCAGGGACTGGCGGCCGCGGGTGTCGAAATCGTGTCGACCGGATCCACGGCGAAGGTCATTGCCGACAAAGGCATTCCGGTGACCCGGGTCGAGGAGCTGACCGGATTTCCCGAAGTGCTCGACGGCCGGGTCAAGACGCTGCACCCGCGCGTGCACGCGGGCCTGCTGGCGGACCTCCGCAAGCCCGAGCACGCCGCCGCGCTCGAGGAGCTCGGGATCGCGGCGTTCGAGCTCGTCGTCGTCAACCTGTACCCCTTCACCGAGACCGTCGACTCCGGGGCCAGCATCGACGAATGCGTCGAGCAGATCGACATCGGCGGCCCGTCGATGGTGCGGGCCGCGGCGAAGAACCACCCCAGCGTGGCGGTGATCGTCGACCCGCAGGGCTACGACGGAGTGCTCGCCGCGGTACGGTCGGGCGGGTTTAGCCTCGCCGAGCGCAAAAAGCTGGCGTCACTTGCCTTTCAGCACACCGCCGAGTACGACATCGCCGTCGCGAGCTGGATGGAGTCGACGCTGGCTCCCGAACATCCGCCGACGACTTTCCCGAAGTGGCTGGGCCGCAACTGGCGTCGCTCGGCGATGCTGCGCTACGGCGAGAACCCGCACCAGCAGGCGGCGCTGTACAGCGACCCCGGCGCCTGGCCAGGACTGGCGCAGGCCGAGCAGCTGCACGGAAAAGAGATGTCCTACAACAACTTCACCGATGCGGACGCGGCCTGGCGGGCCGCCTTCGACCACGAAGAGACCTGCGTCGCAATCATCAAGCACGCCAACCCATGTGGCATCGCCATCTCCTCGGAATCGGTCGCGGACGCGCACCGCAAGGCGCACGAATGCGATCCGTTGAGCGCCTTCGGCGGGGTCATCGCGTCCAACACCGAAGTCAGCCTGGAGATGGCCGAATACGTCAGCACCATCTTCACCGAGGTCATCGTCGCCCCCGCCTACGAGCCGGCCGCCCTGGAGG
>NZ_LZLL01000095.1:0-5572 GCF_001669335.1 Mycobacterium sp. 1245852.3
GCGCCTGACCTGATGATTGCGACGGCCGCGGCCCGCACCAAGCGCATCCGGCTGGGCACCGGGGTGGCCTCGTTGCCGTATCACCACCCGTTCATGTTCGCCGACCGCATGGTGCAACTCGACCACCTGACCCGCGGGCGCCTGATCGTCGGCGTCGGACCGGGCGCGCTGCCCGGCGACGCCTACATGATGGGCATCGAGACCACCCGTCAGCGCGACATGATGCTCGAATCCCTAGACGCGGTGCTCGAACTGTGGCGCGACGAAGCCCCGGTCAACCGGGAGACCGACTGGTTCACGCTGCGTGACGCCCGGTTGCAGTTGCGCCCGTACAGCAAGCCCAACATCGAAGTCAGCGTGGCGGTGACGGCGTCGCCGTCGGGCCCGGTGGCCGCCGGCAAGTTCGGCATCGGACTGCTCTCGATCGCGGCCACCCAGAAGAAGGCCTTCGATGCGCTGGCCCGCAACTGGCGCACCGCAACCGAAACCGCCGCCGCGCACGGAACCACGGTGAGCCGGCAGGGCTGGCGGATGTGCGGGCCGATGCACATCGCCGAATCCGTGGGACAGGCCCGCAAGGATGTCGAGGTAGGTCTGGCGCAGTGGGTGGACTACTTCCAAAACGTCGGGGCCATACCAATTTTGGGCGATTTCGACCCCGGCGAAGACATCGTGTCTGCCGTCAATGAGACCGGCGTGGGAGTGATCGGCACTCCCGACATGGCGATCGAGCAGCTGCGCCGGCTGCAGCGGCAATCCGGCGGCTTCGGCACCTATCTGTTGATGGCCCACGAGTGGGCCAACCGCGAGGCCACGCTGCGCTCCTACGAGATGATCAGCCGCTACGTCATGCCGGTGTTTCAGGATTGCCTCGAGCCGCTGGAACGCAGCCGCGACTGGACGATCTTTCACCGGGAGACGTTGATGGGCAACATCACCAACGCGATCGTCGGTGCCACCCAGCAATTCCTGCAGGAGCGCGACGCCCGTCGCCGCGCCGAGGACGAAGCCCACACCGAAACCCTGCCCGCGGGCCGGTGACCGACTTCGGGGCGCTGCTGTTTCCCAACGTCTCCTGGGCCACGCTGGTGGACCGCTGCGAACGGGCCGAGGAGATGGGCTTTCGCAGCCTCTGGATCGACGATCACGGCGCCAATCCGCAAGCACCCAGGTCGAATTGGTTCGAAGCGTTCACCACGCTGGCCGGTCTGGCCAACTGCACCCGCCGGATCCTGCTCGGGCCGCTGGTGTCCAACGTCGTTCTGCGGCACCCGGTGATGCTGGCGCGCCAGGCCCTCACCGTCGAGAACATGTCGGGTGGGCGGCTGCAATTGGGTCTCGGCGCCGGCTATGCCCCCACCGACCACGAAATGGTCGGCAGCGCGGCCTGGCCGCGCGTGGAACGCGCGGAGAGATTCGCCGAAGCGGTCGAACTGATCGATGCGCTGCTGCGCGCCGAACCGGTCGACTTTTCCGGCGCCCACTACCGGGTGAGTGATTTCCGGTTGCGACCGCCGCCGCTGCAACGGCCCCGGCCCCCGATTTGTGTTGCCGCGCACGCCCGTTCGAGCCTGCAGCTGGTGGCCCGGTTCGGCGATATCTGGAGCTCGTTCGGCGGATGGGGGCTGTCGTCGCCGCGGCTGCTGGAGCTCACCGCACGGCGATCGGCCACCCTCGACGAGTTCTGCACCGAATCCGGCCGCGACCCCGCGACCATCCGTCGCCAGATTCTGGCCGGCAGCCCGGCCACCACGCCCGACCCCATCTGGTCGTCGGTGCAGGCGTTCGACGAATGGGTGGCCGGGTGGCAGCAGGTGGGCATCGACGAGATCGTGCTGTACTTCCCGCCAGACCTGCTTTGCGAGCCGGAACTGATCGACCCCGCCGTCACCGAACACCTGCGCGGCCTGCTGTTCGCTCGCCGGTCAGGTGATCAGGGCGCCACCGTCAACGGGCAGCACGGCACCACTGACGAATGAGGCCGCCGGACTGGCGAGGAACAGCACCGCGGCGGCGACCTCGTCGGGTTCACCCAACCGCGCCGCCGGTACCCGGGTGGCGACGAAGTCGTCGTTGAACCCGTCGGGGGTGAGTTCGGTCAGGCCGGTCGACAAGAATCCCGGCACCACCGCATTGACCCGAATGCCCTTGCGGCCGGTCCACTGTCGGGCCAGGTCGCGGGTGAGTCCCAGCAGCCCCGCCTTGCTCGACACGTAGCCGGCCTGCGGCAGCGAAGTCGTGGTCAGCCCCAGGATGCTGCTGATCATCACCACGGCCGAACCGGGCCGCATCGATCGCCCGCACGCCTGACTCATCCAGTAGGCGCCCATCAGGTTGACCTCGACGGTGCGCCGGAACTGCGCCGGGTCCTCGCGCGTCGCCGGTGCGGCCGTGCCCACACCGGCGTTGTTGACCAGCACGTCCACGCCGCGAACCGATCGATGATCAGATCCGTTGCCACCGTGCACGATTCGTGATCGCTCACGTCCACCCGGAAGGCGGCGGCGTCGATGCCGTCATCGCGCAGCTCGGCGCAGCGCGCTTCGAGCTCATCGAGGCGCCGGCTTGCCAACGCGATTCGCCCGCCCGCCGCCCCGAGCGCTCGCGCGATCGCCAGCCCCAATTCGGACGTCGCCCCGGTCACGACGGCGACGCGGCCGTCCAGCCGAAACCGGTCACCGAGGCCGACGGTCACGAAGCGTGCGTTTCCGTCTCGCGACCCCGCTGCGACCGCAACGACAGCAGGGAATCGCGGCCCTGCAGGATGTGCTCGGCCATCAGCGCACCGGCGCGCAGCGGTTCCCCGGCCGCTATCGCGTCGCGCACCATGCGGTGGAACAGATTCGACCGCTCCCGTTCCTCCCGCGTCTGATGCCGAAACACCTGATACACCAGGGGGATATCGACGGCGTGCTCCAGCAGAGCGGATAGCCGCCGATGCTGGGCGCCCACCACGATGGCCTGATGAAAGGCGCTGTTGGCGGCGGTGATCCGGCGCAGCCCGGCGTCGGCCGAACCCTTCGATACCAGCTCGATGCCGTGGTCGAACTCGACGATCGCGGCGTCCAGTGCCGCGATGCCATCGTCGCGCATCCGGGTCGCGGCGCGTTCGGCGGCCAGCGACTCCAGGCGGGCGCGCAGTTCGTACTGGTCGCGGATGTCGGTCTCGGACATGGTGGCCACGATGGCGCCGCGGTTGCGCTCGATGGTGACCAGGCCGTCGGCGGCCAAGGCCCGCAACGCTTCTCGCACCGGGGTGCGGGACAGGTCGAACATCTCGCCGATGCGTTGTTCGACCAGGCGCGAGCCCGGCTCGAACTCGCCCTCGGCGATGGCACGCCTGATCAGCCGGTACGCCAGCTGCGAGCGGCCGTCCATCTCGCTCACCTCAGTCACCCCCGGACGTCGCTGCGCCGATGTCGAGCACACCGCCGCCTTCCGGGTCGACGACCTCGACGGTCGGGTCGTCGACATCGTCGAATTCCAGCCGCAATGCCCGGGACATGATCGCGTGCATCACGTACATGGTGGTGGTGTAGGTGAATTCGAGGATCTCGGTGTCGCTGAAAACTTCCCGCAGCTGGGTCATCAGCCGCTCGGGCACCCGGCCGTGCTGTCCCGCAAGGCAATCCGTGTAGGCCAGCAGCAGCCGCTCGGCCGGGTCAAAACAGTCCGCCGTCTGCCAGGACGGGATCGCGTCGATCTTCTCCTCGGACAACCCCGCCGACCGGCACGCCTTGCAGTGTTGGGAGAAGACGAACTGGCTGCCGACCACCCAGCCCGCCCGGATCTGGCCCAGCTCGCGGTGATCGGCGCGGATGGACACCTCTTCGCGGTAGAGGCGAAAGCCGCGCACGGCGTGGCGCAGCGCGGCGGGGGACTGCGCCATCACCGTCCACCAGTTGCCCGGAGTGCCGCCCACCGTGCCGGGCTCGGCCACCGGGTCACGGTCGCCGAACATGAAGTCATACATCTTCAACGTGAATTCGTCGGTGACTTCATCGCGCGGAATCGGCTTCAGACGCGGCATCGCGTCTCCTCTCGGCTGACGGCACGGACCAAGCATTACTGCAGATTGCATTCAATCCTAGGCTCAAGCGCCGCGTCAACGCAGTTCGTCGCCGCACAGAGGGTGCGATTGCGTACAGTCTGGGGATCAGGGCCGCAGGCTGGACAGCACCATGGCCGCAAAGGCGTCGCCGATCTCGGTCAGCGAGTTGCGCCCGCCGGGGACATACCAACGGTGGATCCAGTTGTGCATGCCCAGGATGCCGAGCATGGCCAGCCGAGGATCCAGATCCGAGCGGAACACGCCCCCGGCCACACCCTCTTCGATGATCGCCAGCAGCGTCTTGCCGTAGGCGTCGGCGTTGGCGACGATGCCCTGTGCCTCCGGAATCGTTGCGATGTGCTGACTCTCGCCGAACAGCAGGAAGAGCTCGGGATAGGTGGCCAGGTCGCTGATGTAGGAGTCCAGCGCGCGACGCAGCTTCTGCTCGGGTGGCGCATCCGATTCGAGCGCGTCGCGGCAGTGCCGGGTCATCTCGTAGGCCGGCTGCTCGATGAGCGCGACCAGCAATTCCTCTTTGGTGCCCACGTAGTAGTACAGCGAGGCGCGGTTGATGCCCACCTCGACCGCGACGTCCTCCAGCCGGGCGCGGGCGAACCCCTCTCGGCGAAACACCTCCGCGGCGCCCTTGAGGATGGTCTGCCAGCGCTCGTTGGACGCGCGGCGGTCAGCCGTGCGCCGCTCGTGGCGGCGCCGCGCGTTGTCGCTCTGCTGGCGTGCGGCGGGAATCGTCGGCCTCCTGGTGTGCGGGTGTCGCGTTGTCAAAATACGCCATCCGGGGGACTGACCTGAGGATTAACGCGCTTGTCAACGTGAACGTTCACGTTGACAATTCTCAGGGAGGGTCCTAGCGTCCCTATTGATGCAAGCCTCACGCGCGGCCCAACTTCGCCATCGCGGCGCGGAAGTCGTCATGCTCCATGGCGGCCGCCTCGAGCGCGAGGGAGAACGGCAGGACCGCGCCCGAGGCCATCGCGAGGAGCCGATTCACCGCGGCCTTGGTGCCCTGCACCGCCTGGGGGGCCAGCGTGGCGAGTCGTTGCGCCATCGTCAGCGCCGACGGCACCACGTCGGCCGGCGGGACGACGCGGGTGACCAGCCCGAGGCGTTCGGCCTCCGCCGCGGTGAGGACCTCGCCGGTCATCAGCAAGTATTTGGCACGGTTGAGCCCGACCAGCAGCGGCCAGATCACCGCGGCCCCGTTGCCCGCCGGCAGCGCGGCGTGCACATGCAGGTCGCCGAGTTTCGCCCGCTCCGAGACGTAGGAGACGTCGGCCAGGGTGGCCAGCACCGCGCCCAGCCCGATGGCGTGGCCGTTGACGGCGGCGACGAGCGGCTTGGTCAGCCCGATGATGTCGTCGACGATGTGGCGCGCCTCCTCGATCGGGGTCCGTCCCGAACTGGACGCGTACTGCCGATCGCTGGACTCGTCGCCGCCGGCGGAGAAGGTCCGGCCCGCCCCGGTCAGCACGACGGCACGCACCCGGACGTCGTCTTGGGCCG
>NZ_LZLL01000096.1:0-8558 GCF_001669335.1 Mycobacterium sp. 1245852.3
GCAGCGATACGCCGATGCCCGCACCGGCGGGGTCACCGGTTCGCCGATGACGCCGGGAAACCGGTCGGGCGGGCAGTCCGCGGCCAACGTCGGAAGGGGATACGGCCTGCCGCAGGACCGGATCGTCGTCGCGGCCGACGGCGAACCGATGCAGCTGGGCGCCTACGACGTCACCCTGATCGAATCGCACCACTGCCCGCCCGACCGGTTTCCCGGCGTCATCGGCGAACCGGTGACCCCGCCGGTGCGGGCATCGGCGTATCGCTGCGGCGAGTCCTGGTCGACGCTGGTGCACCACCGGCCGACGGGCCGGCGCCTGCTGATCCAAGGCAGTGCCGGCTTCGTCGAGGGCGCCCTGGCCGGCCAGCGCGCCGACGCGGCGTACCTGTCCGTCGGGCAGCTGGGGCTGCAGCCGCGGTCGTACCTGGTCGACTACTGGACCGAGACCGTGCGCGCGGTGGGCGCGCGCCGGGTGATCCTCATTCACTGGGACGACTTCTTCCGCCCGCTGACAAAGCCGTTGCGGGCCTTGCCCTATGCCGGCGACGACCTGGACGTCTCCGTCCGCGTCCTCGACGAGCTCGCCGCGCAGGACGGTGTCTCGGTGCACCTGCCCACGGTGTGGCGGCGCGAAGACCCCTGGAAGTAGAGCGGTTGGCACCTTGGCCCTGACGCTGGCGCTGTTGCTGCTTGCCGTGGTCCTCGCGTTCGCCGTCGGGCGCCCGGGCGGCTGGCCCGAGGCGCTGGCCGCCGTCCCGGCGGCCCTGATCCTGATCGCGGTCGGCGCGATCTCGGTGCACCAGGCGGTTAAACAGATCGCCGATCTGTCCGGGGTGGTCGCGTTCCTGGGTGCGGTGTTGGTGCTGGCCAAGCTCTGCGACGACGAGGGCCTGTTCGAGGCCGCGGGCGCGGCGATCACCCGGGGCAAGGTCGGGTCGGGCGGCCTGCTGCGGCGGGTCTTCGTCATCGCCTCGCTGATCACCGCGGTGCTGAGCCTGGACGCCGCCGTGGTCCTGCTGACCCCCGTGGTGCTGGCGGCCGTGCGCCGGCAGCGCACCCGGGTGCGGCCCTACGCCTACGCCACCGCCCATCTGGCCAACGGCGCATCGCTGTTGTTGCCGGTGTCGAACCTGACCAACCTGCTGGCGTTCCACACCGCCAACATCTCGTTCACCAGGTTCACCCTCGCGATGGCGGCGCCGTGGCTGGGCGCGATAGCCGTCCTCTACGTGATCTTCCGCTGGTTCTTCGCCAAGGACTTGCGGGTGCAGCCCGACCCGGAAGAGGCCGGCGCACCGCCGCGCCCGCCGGTGTTCGTGTTGCTGGTCGTGGCGCTGACGCTGGCCGGGTTCGCGGTCGCCCAGTCGGTGGGCATCGCCCCGGCCTGGGTGGCGCTGTGCGGCGCCGCGGTGCTGGCGGTGCGCAGCCTGCGCCATCGGCACACCTCGGTATCTGACATCGTGCGCTCGGTCAACATCTCGTTCCTGGTGTTCGTGCTGGCGCTGGGCGTCGTGGTGCAGGCAGTGATGCTCAACGGGATGGACCGGGCGATGTCGGCGGTGCTGCCGTCGGGTTCGAGCCTGCCCGCGCTGCTCGCCATCGCCGCGCTGGCCGCCGCGCTGGCCAACGTCGTCAACAACCTGCCCGCCACGCTGGTGCTGCTGCCGCTGGTCGCGCCCAGCGGGCCGGTGGCCGTGCTGGCGGTGCTCATCGGGGTCAACATCGGCCCCAACCTGACCTACGTCGGATCGTTGTCGAACCTGTTGTGGCGGCGAGTGTTACGCCAGCACGACGTCGACGCCGGGGTCGGCGAATACACCCGCCTCGGCGTGTGCACGGTGCCCGCGTCGCTGGCGGTGGCGGTGCTCGCGCTGTGGGCCTCGGCGCGGCTGCTCGGTCTCTAGCGCGCGGGCGAGCCGCAGGGGCCCGACCGGATGATCGACGCCAGCTCCTCGCGCGACTGCGCCCCCACTCGCTGGCAGGCCCGGTACACGTGGCCCTCCACGGTGCGCACCGACATCACCAGCTTCTCGGCGATCTCGCGGTTGGACAGCCCGGCCACCACGAGCTCGACGACGTCGCGCTGGCGGCCCGACAACTTCAGACCCGTCGGGGTGTGCAGCGCCGGCGTGTGCAAGCCACCGCACTCGTCGGCCAGTTCCCTGGCCAACGCCGCGGCGTACAGCCCGCGGCGGTGATGTTGGCCTTCGTCGAACACCGCCGAGGCCTGCGCGGCCGCATCGGCGGCCGCCACCCGATCGCCGATCCGCCGGTAGGCCGCCGAAGCCGCCAGCAGGCCCTCGCCGTCCCGGGCCGACAGCGCGCCGGCATGCGACGCGACCGCGTCGGCCAGCGGCAGCGACAACGCGTCGGCCAGCTCCCGCGCCCGCGCCGCTTGGGAGGCATCGCCCCATTGGGCCGCCGCCTGGATGCAGGCCAGCTCGTGGGTCGGCTGGCCGCGGTCGCGGGCCAGCCGGGCGGCCTGCGCGACGGACGCCACGGCCTCGCCCAACCGGCCGTTCGCCGCCATCGCCCACCCCTCGGCCAGGGCCAGGCCGGTGTGCATGAACCGGAAGTCGGCCGGCACGCACGACCGCGCCGCGGCGACCGCGTCGTTCGCCTCGTCGGCCTGCCCGAGCTTGGCGTGCGCCTCGGCCAACGCGAAATAGCTCGCCGGTCGCAAACCCGTTGTCACGTAGTGTGTTTGCACCCCGGCCACCGCTTCGTGCACCAGTCGGGCCGCCTCGGCGACCGCACCGCGAGCCAGCTCGGCGTTGCCCGACAGCAGGGCCAGGTTCGCATAGGCCAGACCCGGGATGTCCCGCGATGAGGCCGCGAGTTGCCGTGCGGTGCTGACGAATTCATCGATCCGACCGGTCAGTCGACAGGCGCGTCCGTAGACGGCGCCGAACCAGAACCGCATATGCGATGCCTGAAAGGACGTCGTCGCGCGCCGCAGCGCCTGCTCGGCCACCCCGGCGAGCTCGCCGACCTGTCCCAGCGCGCCCATCGCCATGATCAGCCCCAGCGACGCCATCATCGCGTGGAAGCCGGGTAGTTCGGGGAAACTCAATGCGGCCCGGGCGTTTTCGGTGGCGGACTCGCAGCGCGCGGCCACCGCATCCAGGCACGCCTGTATCGCCAGCCGCTCCGCTCGCTGGGCCGGCGTCTCGGAAGGGTCCGCGGCAAGATCGTCGAGGATCTGCGCCGCTGCGTTGGGGTTGTAAAGGTGCCAGATCAGGTTGGCCGCCCGCACCGTCGCCCAGTGGTGGCGGTCGGGCACGTCGCTGTCGGCCAAGGCGCGCAGCGCCGACTCGGCCGCCTCGCCCCGCCCCAGCAGCGCGAGGTTCATGGCCCGCACCCCGGCGGCCCCGGGCGCACCGGCTTGGGCGGCCGCGGTGGCGAACCGGTCGGCCAACTCCAGGTCCAGCAGGGTCATCGCGTGCCGTGCCGATTCCAGGTACAGCTCGGGGTCGGGGTCGAGGTCCGACTCGAGGCGCAGCAGCGCGCGGCGCACCGTGGCCTGCATGTCAGCGTCGCCCACGTCGGCCAGTCGCGTGGCCAGCCTGCCCCGGATCTCCGACAGATACAGCTCGCCCGCGCTGGCGCGGCGCAACTCACCGAACAGCGGGTGGGCGAGCCGGGCCGTCAAGCCGGCGCCGGTGCGTTCGATGTTGACCAGGCCCAGTTGCTCGGCCTCGGCCAGGTCGCGGCGCCGCACCACATCGCACAGCACCTCGACGGCCAGCGGCTCGCATTGCGAGAGCGTGTCGATCACCATCGCCACCCGCGGGCCGAGCCGGCCCATCTGGCGGCCCACCGTGTCGGACAGGCTCGCCGAGACCGCGACGTCGCCGTCCCACATCCACACCCCGGCAGTCTTGCGCATCCGCCCCGCGGCGACCTGGTCGGCCAAGAGCTGCCGCAGAAACAGGGCGTTGCCGCCGGTCAGCTTCTGGAACCGCGCCGCGCTGCGCGCGTCGATCGGGCCGGCCAGCTTGGTCTCGATGACCTCACGGGTCGCCGCCGCCGAAAGCGGTTCGAGATCAAGCCGTTCCAACAGGCCGTCTTTCCACAATGCCGTCACCGCGTCCGGTTCGTCGCTGCCGGTCCGGACGGTGACCACCAGCCGGACCCCGCCGCACTGCGCGAGCTGGTGGACGACGAGCGCGGACAGCCCGTCCAGCAGGTGCGCGTCATCGACCCCGATCAGCACCCGGCGCTGCCGCTGTTGGGCGACAAACGAATTGATCACGCGGCGCACATCGGTCAGCGGATCGGACTGCGCCTCGTTCAAAGCCTCGGTCATCGCGCCGATGAAGGCCCCCAGGGGCAACGCCTGCGCCGAGTCGGTGCCGACGATCCACTGCGTCCGCTGCCCCGACGCCTGGGCACGCTTGAGCACTTCGTGGGCCAGCCAGGTCTTGCCGACGCCGGCGGCTCCGGCGAGCACGACGCCCGCGTGTTTGGCACCCGCACCCAGGGCGCGGCGAATCATTCCCAGTTCGCAGTCACGCCCCGTCAGCGGCTCGGCGCCGATCACTCGGCGACTATAACGGCGCGCACGCATCGGATGGGAGGCTTTGCCGGCCTTTGGGTGGCCCGATGTGCACCTGGCCCGCAGCAATCGCGTAGTCGACTACGCTGTCGGCCCGCCTCGGCGCCCGTGAGCATGAGTTTTGTCAGACGGGCGGTCAACAAGAGCGGTGGGCTATGGCAAAGATCGGAAATCACGCACTGGTATTGGGAGCGAGCATGGCCGGTCTGCTGGCCGCGAGATCGCTCAGCGAGTTCTTCGGCACGGTCACGGTGGTGGAGCGCGATCCGTTGCCCGACATCGCGCCCGAAACGGCGACCGCGCGCCGGGGCGTGCCGCAGGGCCGGCATCTGCACGGGCTGTTGCCCCGGGGCGGGCAGGTGCTCGAGCAGTTGTTCCCCGGCATCCTCGATCAGCTGGTCATCGACGGCGCACACCACACCGACGGCCAGGATCTGTCCCGGGTGCACTACGACCTGGGCGGGCACCTGATGGCGCGCTCGGGCAGCGCCCCCTCGTTCGCCGTGCACCTGGCGACCCGGCCCTTCCTCGAGGAGCACGTCCGGGCGCGCCTGCGCCGGATGCCCAACATCACGCTGCTCGACGGCCACGACGTCGTCGACCTGACCACGACGCCGGACCGCCGGCGCGTCACCGGCGCCCGGGTGGTCAACCGTCACACCCGCGAAGACCTCACACTGAGCGCGGATCTGGTGGTCGACGCCACCGGGCGCGGCGCGAGGACCCCGGCATGGCTGCATGCCCTGGGCTACGAACGCCCGACCGAGGTGCACGTCCCGGTGCGCCTGACCTACGTGAGCCAATTCCTGCGCATGGCACCGGACGTGGTGCACGAATTCGGGTTCATCGTGGGAGCCGTGCCCGGCCGGCCGCGTGGTGTGGGCATGCTGAACTGCGAGAACGACACGTGGACGTTCACCGTCTACGGCATCGCGGGCCACGCGCCGCTCACCGACCTGGCGTCGATGTGCGAGTTCGTCGAGGACTGCGCACCGGCCCGCCTGCTGGCCGCGGTCCGGGCCGCCGAACCCCTCGGGGAGCCCACCCGGCACGTCCAACCGTCCAGCCAGTGGCGCCGCTACGACCGGATGCGACGCTTTCCGCAGGGCCTGCTGGTCATCGGCGACGCGATCTGCAGCTTCAACCCGATCTACGGCCAGGGCATGACCGTCGCCGCGCTGGAGGCCTTGGCGCTGCGCGACTGCTTGTCCTGCGGCACAGATGATTTGGCCCGGCGATTCTTTCGGGCCGCCGCCGTGCCGATCCGCCAGGCCTGGGAGCTGTCGGCCAACCCCGACCTGTGCCTACCCGAAATCGAGGGCACCGCACCGCTACTCACCCGGTTGCTCAACGGCTACATCGACCGCATCCTCACCGCCGCCGAATACGACGCGATCGCGGTCGATCGGTTCGTCAGGGTCACCGCGCTCATCGACCCTGCCGACCGGCTGCTGCACCCCACGATGATGTGGCGTGCCGCGCTGGCCAACCTTCGCCGGCCGCGGCGCGGCGACAACCAGCCGGCTCGCGCGAACGGTGACCTGGCGGGCAGCGTGCCCCGCTAGCCCCGCCGGTAGGCCGGCGGCAACGGCATCGACAGTTCGGCGAGCACGGTACGCAACAACGTCGGGTAATCGGTGATGATGCCGTCGACGCCGTAACCGATCTGCCGGCGCATGGCGGCGGCGTCGTCGACGGTCCAGGGAATCACCTTGAGCCCCAACGCATGCGCGCGGTCGACTACCGGCTGGCCGGTGACCAGCCGGTAGTCGGGTGAGACGATGTCCGCGCCCACCGTCCGCGCGCCGATCAGGGGATCGCCGACGAACGCGGGATTCACTCCGCCCAGCCAGGGCGAGTCCGGCGCCCAGGTGTGCTGGTCGTACAAGGCCACCAACGGAATTGACGGCTCGGCGTGCCGCACCAACGGCAGGGTGCGCCAGTCGAAGCTCTGAATCTCCACCCGGTCGGCCTTACCCGCCGACCTGACCGCGGCCAGTATCACGTCGACGGCCTCCTGCGGCTCGGCCGATGCGCCGGGCCGGTCGGCCTCCACCTTGGTTTCGATGTTGTAGCGCACGGCGTCGGCGCGGTAGGAGTCGGCGAGCGCGAAAACCTGCGGCAGCGTCGCGATCTTGTTGCCCCACACCACTTCGGCTTGGGGGTAGTCGGCGAGCGGGCGCCCGCAGTCCAGGGTGTCGACCTGGGTGAGGGTGAGCTCGTGCACGAGCTTGCCCACGTATGGATACTGCGGGTCACCGGCGAACGCGGGCGCGGTGTCGGCACACTTTTCGGCCTCGATGGTCGGGTCGTGCCACACCAGCGGTTGCCCGTCCTTAGTGATGACGATGTCCAATTCCAATGTGCTGACGCCCAATTCGATCGCCTTGGCGAACGCGCGCAGCGATTCCTCGGTGGTCTCGCCCCGCCCGCCGCGATGGGCCTGCAGGTCGAATTCCGACGGTCGCGCGGTGGCCGGCCCGGCGAGCAGCACCGCCAGCATCAGCAACGCGGCGGCCAGGCGCGCGATCACTCATCCCCTGCGCTGGCGCGTGATTTCGGCGAGTACCACCCCGGCGGCCACCGACGCGTTCAGCGATTCGGTGTCCCCGGCCATCGGGATGGACACGACTTCGTCGCAGTTCTGCCGCACCAACCGCGACAGCCCCTTGCCTTCCGATCCCACGACGACCACCAGCGGATCGGTGCCGTCGATGTCGTCGAGCGTGGTGTCACCACCGGCGTCGAGACCGATCACCCGCAGCCCACGACCGGCCCAATCCGTCAGTGTCCGGGTCAGATTGGTGGCCCGCGCCACCGGGATGCGCGCCGCGGCCCCGGCGCTGGTGCGCCAGGCCACCGCGGTCACCGAGGCCGATCGCCGCTGCGGGATCAGCACCCCGTGGCCGCCGAACGCGGCGACCGAGCGGACGATGGCGCCCAGGTTGCGGGGGTCGGAGATGTTGTCCAGCGCGACCAGCAACGCCGGCGGCGAGGCGAGCGCGGCGGCGACCAGATCGTCGGGGTGGGCGTAGTTGTACGGCGGCACCTGCAAGGCGATGCCCTGATGCAGATGGTTGGCGGTCATCCGGTCCAGATCGGTGCGCGGCACCTCCAGGATCGAGATGCCCAAATCGGCTGCGCGAGTGACTGATTCGGTGAGCCGTTCGTCGGCCTCGGTGCCCAGCGCCACGTAGAGCGCTGTGGCCGGCACCCCGGCCCGCAGGCACTCCAGCACCGGGTTGCGGCCCAGCACCGTCTCGGATTCGTCGGTCTTGCCCCGCGCGGGCCGACGGCTCTGGGCCTTGGCGCGCTTGGCGGCCGGATGGTTGGGGCGCAGGTGCGCGGGTGGGGTGGGGCCACGACCTTCCAGGCCGCGGCGGCGCTGGCCGCCCGAACCCACGGTCGGGCCCTTCTTGGTGCCCTCTTTGCGTATCGCCCCGCGGCGGCGCGAGTTGCCGGCCATTTACTCGGCCCCTACTGTTCTGGACTGGCCTGCAGCGACCACTGCGGCCCGTCGGCGGTGTCGGTGACCTCGATGCCGGCCTCCTTGAGTCGGTCGCGGATCTCGTCGGCCAGCGCCCAGTTGCGTTCCGCGCGCGCCTTCTGCCGATTCTCCAGCTCCGCCTGCACCAGCACGTCGACGGCCGCGAGCGCCGCCGACGTCTCGTCGCGGGTCTCCCAGCGCTCGTCGAGCGGGTCGCAGCCCAGGATGCCCATCATCGCGCGGATCGCGCCGGCGTGCCGCAGTGCGCCGTCGTGGTCGCCGGAGTCGAGCGCCCGGTTGCCCTCCGCGCGCGCCTGGTGCACCTCGGCCAGCGCGGCCGGCACGGCCAGGTCGTCGTTGAGGGCCTCGGCGAAGCGTGCGGTCCATTGCCCGGGTTCGACGCCGCCGACCCGGACCCGCACCCGGTGCAGGAATTCCTCAACGCCGACATAGGCTTTCACCGCGTCCTGCAGCGCGGTCTCGGAGAACTCCAGCATCGACCGGTAGTGGGCG
>NZ_LZLL01000097.1:0-18836 GCF_001669335.1 Mycobacterium sp. 1245852.3
CCGCCGCCCTTGCGATCGCCACTAGTCGATGGTGGCGACCCGCCGCGCCCGGCTCCGCCGCCCTTGCGATCGCCACTGACGGTGTAGGCCGTGCCCCGGGGTTCGCGCTCCCACAGCACTTCGCCGGCGCCGACGGTCGTTCCCGCAGCGATCAACTGGCGCTTGAGCACCTTGTGCGTGGCGGTGCTGGGCAGGTCGGCCGCGATCCGGACGTAGCGCGGGCGGGCCTTGGGAGACAGGTCGGGCTGGGCGTCCAGGAACGCTTCGAACTCCGCGGCGGTCAGGCCGTGACCGTCGTTGAGGACGATCGCGGCCATCACCTGATCGCCGACGTGGCCGTCGGCCACGGCGTAGACAGCGACCCGGCTGATCGCGCTGTGGCGCAACAGGATCCGTTCGATCGGCGCCGCCGCCAGATTCTCGCCGTCCACGCGCATCCAGTCGGCGGTGCGCCCGGCCAGGTAAATCCAGCCGTCGGCGTCCCGGTAGGCCAGGTCGCCGGACCAGTACATGCCGTGGCGCATGCGTTCGGCGTTGGCGTCCGGGTCGTTGTAGTAGCCGGTGAAGAAACCCGAGCCCGCCGTGTTGACCAACTCGCCCACCGCTTCGTCGGCGTTGACCAGCGCCCCGGCGGCGTCGAACCGGGCGACCGCACATTCGGTGACGGTGTCGCTGTTGTAGACCGCGACCCCGTCGGCGCCGCGGCCGATCGAGCCCTTCGGGGTGCCGGGTTCGCGGATGATGATGACGGCGTTCTCGGTGGACCCGAAGCCGTCCTCGACCTGCACACCGAACCGGCGACCGAACTCCTCGATGTCCTTGTCGTTGGCCTCGTTGCCGAACGCCACCCGCAGCGGATTGTCGGCGTCGTCCTCGCGTTCGGCGGTGGCCAGGATGTAGGCCAGCGGCTTCCCCACGTAGTTCATATAGGTGGCGCCGTAGCGGCGGACGTCCTCGAGAAAACTGCTCGCCGAGAATTTCGCGGGCACGATCGCCGCACCCGAGCACACCGCCGGCGCCCAGCCCGCGACGACCGCGTTGGAGTGAAACAGTGGCATCGACACGTAACAGGTGTCCTGGTCGGTGAGGGCGAAGCGGTCGGCCAGGCTGAGACCGGCGACGGTGGCCATGAAGTGGGATACCTGGACGGCCTTGGGATTCCCGCTCGTGCCTGAGGTGAAGATCATCATGAAGGCGTCCATCGCGGTGACCTGCCGATGCGGTGTCAGTTCGCCTGCGGTGCCGACGAATTCGGCCCATTGCGGTGTCGAGGTGTCGAGGATCTGCGTGCCGGCGAGGTCCAAGCCGTCGAGCAGCGGCCGATGTTCGGCATCGGTCACCACGAACTGACAGTCCGAACGACGGACATCGGCGGCCAGCGCCTCACCGCGGCGCGTGTCATTGAGGCCGCACAGCACGTAGCCACCCAGCCCGGCCGCCGCCATCTGGCTCAGCATCTCGGGCGTGTTCCCCAGCAGGGCGCCGACGTGCACGGGCCGTTGCGGATCGGCGGCGGCCAGCAGCGCGGCGGCCCGCGCCGCGGCGCCCTCCAGATACTGACGCCAAGTCCATTCCAGGTCATAATATTTCACCGCGATGGACGGATCGGACCGGCGCTTGTTCAGCAGCGCTTGAATCGTGTCGTCAGCCATCGGCCGGATCCACCTTCACTTAACCCATCCTGCGAGACGAGACGGTCCGTCTTATACTAACTGTCGGCTCGGCCCGCAGGTAAGTGGCCTGCCGCCTTGCGCCACGCATGGGTGAAGTTTTCACACTTATTTCGCTCACGATTCCGCTTCGGGGCCCGCGTGTATAGCGGATCCGTTCGTCTCGGACGGTCATCATTGGCCCCATGCTGTTTGAGCTGCACCGGTCGCTGTTGCTGTTACGGAATCGAGCGCGTGAACTTCGCCGCGAAATCTCACAGTCGCGATCGTCGCACCTGTCCGGCCGGCGGCATGGCCGCAGGGGATCATCGACGGGCGACGGCCAAAGTTAATGCGCGGCGGCGCTATCCGCCCACCATCATCAGCCCGCCGTCCACGGCCAGCAGCTGGCCGGTGATGAAACCCGCGCCCGGGCCGGCCAGGAAAACCAACATCGGACCGACGTCGCGGGCGGGCTCGCCCAGCGTGCCCCCGAGCGGGATCATCATCTTCATCTGCTGGTCGATCAGGGCCGCGGCGTCCGGACCGAGGAAGTCGCGGAGCCGGTCGGCGCCGGGTGTCTGGACCGCGGGGGCAAGCGCGTTGACGGTGATGTTGTCGGCGGCCCAGGCTTTGGCGGCCGACCGCGTCCATGCCTGCACCGCGCCCTTGGTCGCGGCGTAGACGGCCGAGATCGGGCTGCCCATCACGGCTTCCGACGATCCGAAATTGATGATCCGGCCGCCCTTGGGGTCCTGGTCCTTCATGACCGCGTAGGCGGCCTGGTTGGTGAGGATGGTCGCCTTGATGTTGGTGTCCAACAGAAACGAGATGTCGTCGGAGCCGATGTAGCCGGGGATGCCCGCCTGCCACAGGCCGGCGGCGTTCACCAGGACCTCGAGCCCGCCGAGGCGTTGTGTCGCCTCGCAGACCATCACCGATACGGCCTCGGCCTCGCGGACGTCGCACTGTAGCCACTCGGCCGCCAGGCCGTCCGGCGGCGGCGTCTGGTGATAGGTCGCTGCCACCTTCGCTCCCGCCGCGGTGAGCACCTCTACGGCCGCCGCGCCGATACCGGTGGCGCCACCGGTGACCAGGATCCGCCGTCCTTGCAGTGGTGCTGTCACATCCGGCATGGCGGCAACCTTATCGGGCCTAAGCCGGCGCCACTTCAGTTCCCGCAGAACTGCGACATCGGGTCCCCCGCCGGCGGCCCGAGGCCCGCGCAAACACGGCGACTCTCGCGCAAACCGTAGCTGCGGTAAGCAGCGCCTATGTGCTTGTCGCATAGCACCATTCCCCAATGACAGTTCCGACCGTGCCGCCCACTGAATGGGCGCGACGTACGGCCAGGTCTCGCGCCGAAGCTAATGTCGCCGCCATGAGCCGCAACGAATTCGATGTGCGAAGGGACTCCTCGGCAGTGGAAGCCACATCCGATTATTTGACGGCGTAAACACCGCCTCGAGTTCACCGTCACGCGTTTGTCCGTGATGACAACAACGACGTCCAAGTCAATTCGATCACGGCAGAAGGAGGATTCGGTGGGGAGGATTCGCGAGGACGCGGCGGAGCTGTTCATCGATGGGGAGTTCCGCCCTGCCAGCGCCACTTCGCCTGTCTTCGAGGCCGCGACCGAAAGGCTGCTTGCCCAGGGGCCCAGCGCTCGCGAGGCCGATATCGACGACGCGGTGGCCGCGTCCGGGGAGGCGTTGCACGACTGGAGGAGCACCCCGGCGACCGAACGAGCCAGGCTCCTGGAACGAATGGCCGACGCCCTGGAGGCGCGCGCCGAACACACCAGCGAACTGTGTACCCGCGAGACGGGCGCGCCGATCGCTTTTTCCCGGAACGGTAACGGGCTGCTGCCTGCGGCGGTACTGCGCTACTACGCGACGCTGATTCAGAAGCTCGATGTCGAAGAGGTCAGGCCTAGCGCAAACGGGCATACCATCGTGCGCCGCGAGCCGGTCGGCGTGGTCGGCGCCATCGTGCCCTGGAACGTCCCGCAGGTGCTGGCGGCGGTCAAGTTGGCCCCCGCGTTGGCGGCCGGCTGCACCGTAGTCCTGAAGCCCGCACCGGAAACAGCCTTGGACGCAAGGGTATTCGGCGAAGCCGCCGCGGAAGCTGAACTGCCGCCGGGCGTGCTCAACGTCGTTGCCGGCGGTGACGACGCGGGCGCCTACCTTGTCAGCCGCCCCGGTGTTGACAAGGTGGCGTTCACCGGCTCGACGGAGGCGGGTCGTCTGATCGCGGAAACCTGCGGGCGGCTCATGCGACCGGTCACCTTGGAACTCGGCGGCAAGTCCGCCGCGATCATCCTCGATGACGCCGATCTGGATGCGACATTGGATGGGCTGCGCAGCTGGTCGTTCGGCAATAACGGACAGCTGTGCGTCGCGAATTCGCGGGTACTCGCCCCCGTTAACCGCTACGGCGAAGTCGTCGACGCGTTAGGAGAAATGGCGAACTCGCTCGTCGTTGGGGATCCGCTCCACCCAGGCGTCGATATCGGCCCCCTGGTGAGCGCCCGACAGCGCGACCGGGTGCTGGATTACATCGAGACGGGAAAAGCCGAAGGCGCAACGCTGGTAACAGGCGGCGGGGTTCCCGCGGGGCAGTCCACTGGTTGGTATGTGGCGCCGACAGTGTTCGCCGATGTGCACAACTCGGCTCGCATCGCCCGTGAGGAAATCTTCGGACCCGTGGTCACGGTAATTCCGTACCGCAGCGACGCTGAAGCCGTCGAAATCGCCAACGACTCCGACTTCGGTCTGGCCGGCACCGTCTGGTCGCGCGACGAAGCGCGGGCAACCGAGATCGCCCGCGCCGTGCGCACAGGAACCATTGGCATCAACCATTACGCTCTCGATCTCGATGCCCCCTTCGGCGGAGTCAAAGCAAGCGGTATCGGGCGGGAGTTCGGGCCGGAAGGCCTAGCCACTTATCAGACCGTCAAGTCGATGGCTCGCATCGGTGCCCCGATTACCGAGACGTAGTCGGTCCGCAGCAGACATCCAGGCGCGGGTCCTCAAAATGAAGGGTTGACAACGTGTGTGGCATTACTGGCTGGATTGCTTTCGAGCGTGATTTGACGCGTGAGCGTGACGTGCTTGATGCGATGACCCTGACGATGGCGTGCCGTGGCCCGGACGCGTCGGGTGTGTGGTCAGAGCGTAATGCGGCGCTGGGCCATCGCCGCCTCGCGGTGATCGACCTGCCGGGTGGTGGGCAGCCGATGTCAGTTTCGACCCCGCAGGGTGATGTCGCCATGGTCTACAGCGGCGAGGTCTACAACTTCACCGAACTGCGAGACGAATTGGTGGCGCTAGGCGAGCGCTTCAAGACGTCCAGCGATACCGAGGTGGTGCTGCGTGGCTATCTGCGGTGGGGCGATGCGGTGGCTGATCGCCTCAACGGGATGTACGCGTTTGCGATCTGGGATGCGCGGCGCCGCACGCTGGTAATGATCCGCGACCGGATGGGCATCAAGCCCTTTTATATCTATCCGACAGCGGACGGGGTGCTGTTCGGTTCCGAACCGAAGGCCGTCTTGGCGAATCCGATGGTCAAGCGCGTCGTGGACATCGATGGCCTACGCGAGATGCTGCTGCCGATCAAGACTCCGGGGATGGCCGTCTGGAAAGGCATGCGGGAGGTCGAGCCCGGCACGGTCGTCACCGTCGACGAGCGTGGTATCCGTGAGCGCACCTATTGGCGGCTGGAGTCGCGGCCCCACACCGATGACGAAGAGACGACCGTTCGGCGGGTGCGCGAGCTGCTCGACGACATCGTGCGGCGGCAGCTGGTGGCCGATGTTCCCAAATGCGTATTGCTTTCCGGCGGGCTGGACTCGAGCTCGATCACCGCACTGTCTGCGCGTCAGTTGAGCGTTCCGGTGCGAAGCTTCTCGGTGGACTTTGCGGGGCAGGCCGACAATTTCGCCCCCGATCAGGTGCGCTCGAGCTGGGATACCCCCTACGCGCGCGATGTGAGCGAGCACGTTCGTTCCGAGCACACCGAAATCGTGCTCAACGCCGATGATTTGGCGGATCCGGATATCCGGCGTGCCGTGATCGTCGCCCGCGACCTGCCGGCGGGCGGGGGTGACTTGGACGCGTCGTTGTACCTGTTGTTCAAGGCGATCCGCAGGCACTCGACGGTGGCGTTGTCGGGTGAGTCCGCGGACGAGATCTTCGGCGGTTACCCACAGTTCCACGACCCCGTCATGCAGCGCACCGACGACTTCCCCTGGCTTGCCGCCATGGAACTGATGAAGGGGAATGCCGCTGGCGTGTACACCCGACCGTTGCGCTCGGCGGTCGACCTGGACACGTACAAGCGCGAGCGCTACACCGAGGCGGTGACCGAGGTGGCCAGCGTTGAGGGTGAGGACGATTTCACCCACCGGATGCGCGTTATGAGTTACCTGCATCTAACGAGGTTTCTGCGGATCCTGTTGGACCGCAAGGACCGGATGAGCATGGCGGTGGGCCTAGAGGTGCGGGTGCCGTTTTGTGATCACCGGTTGGTGGAGTACGTATACAACACGCCGTGGTCCTTGAAGGCCTTTGATGGGCGGGAGAAGAGCCTGCTGCGCGGCGCCTGTCGTGACCTGCTGCCCGAATCGGTGGTGCGGCGGGTCAAAGCCCCCTACCCGTCGACGGCCGACCCGAGGTACGGCGAACAGATCCAGCGGCAAGCCAAGGATCTTCTCGCCGGGGACAGCGACGCACTGTTCGGTCTGATCGAGCGCTCCAGGCTCGAGGAGCTGACCAGCCTCGACCCGGAAACGCTGCCAACAGGTGCTCGGTACCAGATAGAGCAGGCGCTGGACGTGGCCAGCTGGCTCGACCTGTACCAGCCCGAGGTCGTCTTCTGACCCACTGGCCGCGTCGCAGACTTCCGGTGCATGTAGCCCCGCACCGGCCTGCCGCGCGGGATGCCTAGGCGCGCACCGCAATCGATGACAGCAGATCGGCGAGCCGATCGGGCTGATCGACCATCGAGAACGTCCGTGCCCCCGCGATGACTTCGAGGCGGGCATTGGGAATCGTCGCGGCCAGCCGCGCCCCGTCTTCCTGCTCGAAGAACACGTCGTCGGCCGACCACGCGATGAGCGTCGGCTTGTCGAAGTCGTAGAGCCGGGCCGCCACCGTCGTCGTCACCTCGGTGCGCATCGAAAGGGTGAACTGGCGCAGGTCTTCCGCGACCGCGGGGAGCGACAGCGCCGGGCGCACCCAGGCCTCGGTGAGCTCGTCGATGTTGCGATGCGCCAGGCCGTCGAACGCGCGCTTGCGCACGGCCGGCACCCGCATGGCCTGGGTCACGGTCCGGAAGGAGGGCTTGGTCTTCGCCGCGAGAATGACCGGCTTGAGGATCGGCGGCGGAAAGTGTTCGAACGCATCGCAACTCGTGAGCACCAAGGCACCCAGCCGTTCGCGATGGTGCACGGCCACCAGCTGGGTGACGACGCCGCCGGTGTCGTTGCCCACCAGCACCACGTCCTGCAGATCCAGCGCGGCAAGCACGTCGGCGACCATGCCGGCGACACCGGTGATCGTCCGGTCGGCGCCGCGGCGCAGCGGCTCGGGATGCGCGCCCAACGGCCAGGTCGGAGCGATGCACCGCAGGCCACGGGCCGCCAGGCGCTCACTGACCTGGCGCCACAGTTGCCCACCCATCATGTAGCCGTGCACGAACACGACAGGCCTGCCGTTTTCGGGTCCGGTTGCTTCGTAATGGATCGTTCCGGCACTAATGTCGATCGTCGACATAGCAAACTCCTACTTCGGGGATACACTTACAAACAGGCTGTCTGTTCGTAAGTTACCAACAGACTGTATGGAAAGCAAGAGACGGACCCAGGAAGAGCGCTCCGCGGCGACCCGCGAGGCGCTGATCGCGGCTGCCCGCAAGCTGTGGGGGCTGCGGGGTTACGCCGAAGTGGGGACGCCGGAGATCGCGACCGCCGCGGGGGTCACCCGGGGCGCGATGTACCACCAATTCGCCGACAAGGCAGCGCTTTTCCGCGAGGTCGTCGAGGTCGTCGAGCAGGACGTGATGGCGCGGATGGCCGTGGTGGTGGCCGAATCCGGGGCCGCGACGCCGGCGGACGCGGTGCGCGCCGCGGTCGACGCGTGGCTCGACGTGTCCGGCGATCCCGAGGTGCGCCAGCTGATCCTGCTGGATGCGCCGAGTGTGCTCGGCTGGGCCGAATTCCGTGATGTCGCCCAGCGGTACAGCCTGGGCATGACCGAGCAGATGCTCACCGAGGCGATCCGGGCCGGCCAGCTGGCCGAGCAGCCGGTGCGGCCGTTGGCGCATGTGCTGATCGGCGCGCTCGACGAGGCGGCCATGGTGATCGCCACTGCCGACGACCCGACGCGGACCCGTCTCGAAGTCGGGCAGGTGTTGCATCGGCTCATCGGCGCGATGTTCGACGCTCGGTGACACCCGTCGGCGGTTCGCTGAGCTGCTGAATATCAGGCTGCTCAGGCGTCGATGGTGGGACGATATTCCACGTGACGGACGGCCGGAGCATGTCGGCGGGGAGTGAAAGTACCCGTAGCGAGCTCGGCGCATCGATCGACGAGCTGGTCGACCGCGCCGTGTCCGCAATCAATCGTGGCGACCCTGTGACGGCGACGGTCTTAGCCGGTCAGGTACTTGCCATCGACCATGCGAATGCCGACGCCGAGGACTTGCTGTCGGCCACGCCCGGCGTGCGAGGGGAGATCCGGCGGCTCACCATTCTGTTCGCCGACGTGGTCGATTCAACCGTGTTATCGACCCGCCTGGAGCCGGAGGTCTATCGGCTGGTGATCGGAGGCTACCGGGACATCGTTTCGCGGACGGTTGACGGGTATGAGGGCCACATCGGTTCCACCAAGGGCGACGGATTGCTGGCGGTGTTCGGTCACCCGACTGCGCATGAGAACGACGTCAAACGGGCGGTGCACGCAGGCCTGGACATCGCCCGCGGGGTAGCAAGGCTCAGCGAGCAGACCCACCGCCGGTTCGGATTCGACATCGCGGTGCGCGTAGGGGTGCACCGCGGGCTGGTGTATTTGGACACCGCACAGGACGATGTGTACGGGTTGGCGGCGAACTTGGCCGCCCGCCTGTCGGGACTCGCGGCGCCGAATTCGGTGGTGGTTTCCGATCCGGTTGCGGCATTGGTGCGCAACGACTTCGAGCTCGAAGAGCAGCCCGCCGCCCCGGTCAAAGGCGTGGCCGGATTGATCGCTCACCACCGCGTCGACAGCGAACGTGCTGACCGACCGGCGCGCGTCCACGGACCTCTGGTGGGCCGCCATCGCGAGTTGACCCAGCTGCACACAGACTGGCGGCGCGCACAAGCGGGCGCGCTCAAGACCCCCGGGCTGTTCTTCTATGGCGAACCGGGCGTCGGCAAGAGCCGGCTCGTAGCCGAAGTCACGGACCTGGTGAGGCAGTCGGACGCGGAAGTTCTGGAGCTGGCCGGGTCGCCCTTCCACACCCATGTGGGCTTGCACCCGGTTCGCGCTCTGCTGGAGCGACGGTGCGGCATAACTCGCGAACTCGATCCGACGGAGCGGCTGCGTCTGCTGCGAGCCGAAATAGTTGCGCGCGAGCTCGATCCGAATACCGCCCTGCCGGCTCTCGCACCGGTTTTGGGAATCGGACCCGAACACGGCTATGAACCTCTCGAAGCCGAGGGCCGCAGGTTGGAGCAGTCGATCGCCGCGACGGTGCGCGACTACCTCACGGCCTGTCTGCGCGATGCGCCGGCGCTGCTCGTCGCCGAGGACCTGCAGTGGTTCGATCCCCCGACGCTGGAAGTGGTCGGGGCGATGCTGAACGCCGACAGGGGACAGCTACTCGTCGTGCTAACCAGTCGTGATGAGAAGTCGCTGCCGAAGGATTGGCAGCTAGAGCAATTCCACTTGTCGCCGTTGACGGACGGAGAGGCCGACATGCTCATCGGCGCGCTGGACCCGACAGCAAGCGCCGAAGAGCGCGCGGAGGTACGACGCCGCTGCGACGGGGTGCCCTTTTACATCGAGCAGGTCCTTGCGGGGTTGCACATGGCGCCGTCGGAGGGCACGCAGGTGCCCGACGCGCTGTACGAACCGCTTTTCGCACAGCTGCGCGCGGGCAACAATGTGGTGCCGGTGGTGGAGGCCGCCGCGGTCATCGGCCGCAACATCGATCGATCGCTGTTGATCGCGGTGGTGGACCTCGACGAGCAAGAGGTCGACGAAGTCATCGACCGTCTCATGGATGCGGGCGTGTTCGAACGCACCGGAAACGCCGGCTGCCGTTTCCGCCATGAGCTGCTTCGCGAGGTCGCCGACGAACTCGCTCCGCCGAGCGTGCGGCGCGCGCTGCATGCGAAGGTCGCCGACGCCTTGGTCAACACCATGACCGGTGACCCCGACTGGCCTTTGGTTGCCTCGCATTACGAGCAGGGCGCCCGCCACGCCGATGCCGCGTCGGCCTACCAACGGGCGACGGCCGCAGCACGTCGCCGCGGCGCCCTCGCCGAAGCCCGCACCTACCTGACCCACGCCCTCACCCAAGTTGAGCAATGCCCGCCGGGCCCGGACCGCGACCACCGCGAGATCGCCCCGCGGCTGGAACGCGGCTACCTCACTGCGACCGCCGAAGGGGCCCAAAGCCCAGTTGCTGCTGCGGATTTCGAGCGCTGCCTACAGCTTGCGGGTACCAATCTGCGCGACGATGAACTGTTTGCGACGCTGCCCGCCGTAGGCGCCTACTACCTTTGGCGTTCGGATTTGCGCCGGGCCGACTCGCTGTTACAGGCCGCGCAGGCGGCCACCGCGCATGGCCGAGAATGGTTCCGGCCGGCCCTCGCCGGCTCGGCGGGCATCGTGGCGTGGCTACGCGGTGAATTCGACAACGCAAGGGCATATTTCGAGCAGGCGACGGGTCTAGCTGAAGAATACGAACAGCGGATCCAGGCCATTTGGTTCGTCCCGCATGACCCGGTGGCCCTGGCACACGAACACCTGGCCTGGCACCGCCTGGTGCAGGGCGATCTCACCGGCGCCGAGGTGCAACTCAAGCGCGCCGTCGACCGCGCGAGCCAGCTCGGTTATCCACAAAGGCCCTATAACCATCTCTACGCCATCGACATGGACATCTGGGTCTGCGCCGAGACCGCTCAGTACGATCGCGCTCGCGAACTGATCCACGAAATAGCCGACACCGCAGACCGATACGGGCTCGACTATCTGTATTGGCAGCTGCTCGGCGCGACCGAAAAAGCGATGGTCGACGGGCAGGCCGCTATCGCTGCGCGCAATCGCGATCCCGCCTCGCTGGGTCCACACATCGAGGCCATGACGCAGGTGATCGAGGTCTGGCAGGCGCTCGGGGCCAGCACGTATAGGCCCTTCTATTGGTGCATTTTGGGACGGCTGTTGATCGCCGGCGAGCAGGTGGACCAGGCCCGTGCCCGTCTCGACACCGCGCTCCAATTCGCAGCCGACACCGGCGTGCATTTTTACGACGCCGAACTGCTGCGGGCCCGGGCGCAGACCCACGCGGAGTCGAATGCGCGCGCCGATGACCTCGCCGCCGCCCGCGAGGTCGCCCGCCGCCAAGATGCGCGGCTCTTTGAAATCCGCGCGAGCCTCGACGATTTCGAGCTGCGCGGGGTGCCGGCGCGAAAACACCTTATTGATGCCATCGAGAAGATCCCAAAAGACAGTCGGCTTCCCGAGCTTGCACGGGCGCGTGCGGTCCTTCGATAGCTCTGTGAAAGCGAAAGTTTCGTCAGTCTTCGCGAACCGCGGCGACGCCCGCGATGACGCCCTGGATCAGGCGGTCCAGGCGCTCGGCATCGTCGACGGCCGGCTGGCCCGCGACGAAGGTCAACATGATGCCGTTGATGAACGCCAGGGTGGCGGTCGCCTGGTCATCGACCAGGTCCGGATCCGGCGCGCTGTCGGCGGCATGCCATTGGGTGACGACACTGCGCGCCAGGGCGTAGAGCCGGTCGGCGGATTCGTTGAGGGCAGCGGCCAGTTCCGGGTCGCGGCCGGCCAGCAGCGCGAGTTCATAGCGGGCCTTGGCGCGCGTCAGCCAGGGTTCGCTGTTCACGTACATGACGATGCGGGCCAGGCCCGCGGTGCCGGCGAACTGGGTGGCGTGATTCTCGGCGAGCTCGGCCATCATCGAGAAGTCGGCGACGTCGAGCTCGGCCAGCCGTGTCGCCATGGCGTGCACCAGTGCCTTGCGGGTCCGAAAGTAGAACGACGTGGTGCCGGCCGGCACCCCGGCGTGGTCGTCGACCTTGGGATGGCTGACGCCATGCACCCCGTTGGCGCCCAGCAGCTCGATCGCGGCGTCGGCGAGCTGGCGGCGCCGCTCCGGCGCGTTGTGCTTTCTACGTGCAGCGATACGCCCCAGTTTATCCGGCGGAGGCGGCGGCGGCCCGGATCGCGCGAATCCGTTAGAACTGACCGCAGTTCGGTGTGGTGGGCTCGCCGTTGAAGCGCGCGCCGATCCATTGCATGGCCGGTTCGCCGTCGACCAGCATCGGCAGCGCGTGGTTGATGACGAGCTTGTTGAGGAAGGGTGGCTCTTCGTTGGTGCGGAATTCGACGTCGGCGTCCTGGGCGCACCAGTCGCGGCCCAGCTGGTTGGCCGCGGTCCAGGGCACCAGCGGGTCATAGCGATTGCTGTCGATCATGACCGGTGCGTTGGGTTTGAAGCGCCCGAGCCGTTGGGCCTCGAACAGGCTGTTGAACGGCTCCTCGTTCACCAGCTGGTTGATGTCCTCGGTGAAATAGGGCTGAATGTGGCGAAACATGAAGTCCAGCAGGGTCTGTCCGACGCATTGCCGCGATACCGATTCCAGCATCGCCAACCCGCGGGGCGTCATCTTGGAGCGGATGATGTCGGCGAACTCCGGATAGGCCGCCATGACGCTGTTGAGGGCGTACCCGACGACACCGACCAGCGCGCTGCCGTCGGCGTAGGGCAACAGTTCCTTGAGGTTGGCCGGCGGCGCGCCGGCGTAGGTGCCCACGATGTGGAGGTCCGGGGCGTATTGGGAGGCGAGCTCGGCGGCCGAAGCGGTCGCGCCACCGCCTTGCGAGTAGCCCCAAAATGCCACCGGCCCATGCGGATCCAACGACGTCCCGGGCAGCCGCATGGCCGCGCGGGCCGCATCGAGCACGGCCTGACCCTCGGCCACCCGGCCCACGTAGGTGTGCATGGACGGGGTGCCGAGGCCCTGATAGTCGGTCATCACGATGGCGAAGCCACGCGCGACCATGGTCGCGACGAACAGCTCCTCGTAGTTGAACATGATGTCCCAGCCACCCGAATAGTGGATGCCCTGGTTGAACATTCGCGACGGGGCGCACTGATTGCCCTGGCCCTGGGTGCCGGGCGCGTAGCTGATCAACGGCCGCGGTCCGCGCCCGGGCCAGTCGTTGTAGGGCTCGAAGTAGGTGCCGGTGACCGCGATCGGATTGCCGCGGGTATCGGTGCTGCGGTACATGATCCGGGTGCCGGTGGCCATGATCGCGCCCAGTTGTCCGGAGGGTTCCAGCACCAGCCGCGAAGGCTCGGTACGGATCAGATCGCCAGGCTGGCCGGGCGGTAGCGGGTCCGGCGGGGTGTAGAAGTCGGCGTACTGCGGTTCGTCACCGCCGTCGGCCCGCGCATTTCCCACTCCCACGAGTGCGCACGCAATTACCAGCAGTACTGCGAAAATTCCCCCGGCCCGATGCATTACGGAACGGTAACAATCACCGGGCCGTCAGCGGAAGAGCAATCTCTAAATTTTTAGAGATTGAATTGTCCGGCGCATGTTTTTGGCCGAAGAATTGCCAGGTGGTGCGGTGGCGCCCGGTGCATGAAGCCGGAATCCGTTGACTAGCAGTCGCTACGGCGTCTTGAGGAAGACGTCGTTGAGCGTGACGGTGCGCAGGTTCCGGTCGCGGATGATGTCGACGAGTTGCGGGTAGACGTGCGTGACCGGCAGATGATTGAGGTGCCCGATCACGATGGCCTGCGGCGTGAAGTACTGATCGGCCATCTGGACGATGTACTCCTCGGTGATCAGCGTCGAGTCCGACAGGGAGCCCGACCACAGCGTGGGGACGTGGTAACCGAGGTCGGCGGCCACCGCGTCGACGGCGGCGTTGCGCTTCGCGTATGGCGGCCGCCAATACGGCTTGGCACCGATGCCGTACGTCTTCTTCAGGAACGCGTCGTTGCGGGAGAGCTGTTCTGCCACTTGGTCTTTGGTTAGTGTGGTCATGTCAGGGTGTGACCAGGTGTGGTTGCCGAGCTGGATCTGACCGCTGTCGACCAGCGGCCGAAGCAGCTCCAGGTTGTCCGTCCACGAGTCGTAGATCCCGTTCACGAAATAGGTCAGTCGTATGCCGGTGTCCTTCGCGAACTGCGTGTAGGCACGCACCACGTCGCTGTTGACGCCGTCGTCGACGGTCAGCGCCAGCAGGTCACCCTCGCCCGGGAGCTTCATCAGGGCGCCGCCGCCGGGCAGCGGTATGCGGGCGCTGGGCGGCGGGGGCGGTAACAGGGCCCGTGGGGCGGTCGGTCCGGAGGTCGGCACGTCGGCCGCCGGCGTCTGGGCAAAGGTGCGTGGCTGCGGATCGACGATCAGCCGGGCGGCGCCGACGCCGGCGACGACAGACGCGGCGAGCGATCCCAGGAACTGGCGGCGGTTCATGGCTGACAAGCGACGGCGTCGATCAAATGATCACGAGGCGATGAAAATGGCGAATTCGGCGCGAGGATTCGCACCCGGATTGTGGCGCGCTGCGCACCAAGCGGGTCCACGCAGGAACCGCCTTTGATGCAAAACATCGAGGCCACAGCAGCGAACCGTACCATTGGCGGCGCCGAGAAGTCGGCTCCGTTACGGGAGGGTCAGCTGTGAATTTCGCCGACCCTGGCTAATTCACGGTCCGGGCCGGCTGGTGAATCAGTGCGGTTCCCCGGCGGCCCGTTGCGGCAATTGCACCGGTTCGGTGCTTGGTGTGCCCAGCGTCGAGGCCAGCCACGGCAGTGCCGTGGCAAACGCCTGGGCGGCGAACGGCCAGTCGTGCTTGCCCGGTTGGGTGACCACCGCGCAGGCGATGCCGTGGGCGATGCCGACGGCGCACAGCGAGTTCGCCGCGGCGTCCTGGCCTTCGGGGTTGGCGGCGGGATCGCTGCTGGACGCGGTGAGCGTGGGGCTGGCTTCCTGCGCGACCGTGCGCGCCTCCGTCGACGAGGGCACGTCGAACCATCCCGACAGGCCTTCGTAGTGGCCGTGCTTCGTCATGACGGTGACCGGGTCGAAGGCGGCCCACGCGTCGTGATTGCCGCCGAAGAGGCGGGCGACGGTTTGATCTGTGGAGCCGCCGTTGGGCCCACGGTCACCCGCGATGTCCACGAACGCGCTGAACAACTCGGGGTGCATGACGGCCAGGTCCACCGCGCAGGTACCGCCCATCGACCAGCCGGCGACGCCCCAGTTGGCGCGGTCGGCGCTGACGCCGAAGTTCGACACCATGAAGGGCACGATGTCCTTAGTCAGATGATCGGCGGCGTTGCCGCGGGGGCCGTTGACACACTCGGTGTCGTTGTCGAAGGAACCGGTGGGGTCGACGAACACCAGCACCGGGGAAAAGCCGTGGTGGGCGGCCGCGAAGTTGTCGATGGCGGTGAACGCGCCGCCCGGGCCCAGCCAGTCGGCGGGGGTGTTGAAGGCGGAGCTGATCATCATGACCGCGGGCAGCCGCGGCGGCGGATTGCTGTTGAACCAGGCCGGTGGCAGGTAGACGAGCTCTCGGCGGTGGGCGAAGTGCGAGCCAGAGGGGACATTGGCGTCGATGTCCACCGGCACCACCACGCCCTTGGTCGGCCTGGTTCCGGCGATCTGCATCTCGGTCACCCGCAGCCGGTCGATCTGGTCGGGCAGCGGCACCGACGTCAGCTGGTTCCACGCGGCGAGCGCGGTCGGAAAGTAACCGACCCAGCCGTTCAGCGCCATGCCGGCACACAGGACGCACAGCGGTATCGACACCAGCGCCACCCCGCGACGCCACCAGCGGACGCCCCGCCACCCCACCAGGAAGACCGCGGCGGCCAGACCGGTCATCGCGATCCAAAGCCACAGCGTCGTCGGTGCCGGGTCGCCGGCCACCCCGAGCGAGGTGATGTACCACCGCGCCAGCAGGGTCACCGCGACGGCCGCGATCAGCGCGACCGGCAGCACCCGCTTGAGCCAGCTCCCGGCACGCCATTGGATCGCCACGAGCAGCACGAGCAGCGCCAGCCCCTGCACGGCCGGCGGGAACCAGCCATGCAGCAGGGACAGTTGTCCGAAGAACTGCTCCAACGGTCGTGACCTTCGCTAGATCGATCGCTGTGCGGGGGTGCGGTGAATATCCGAGGGCCGGTCGGGGTCATCGAAGACGGCGGCCGGACCAACTATCCCATACGATCGCGGCCCGTCAGCCGACCGTTTCAGCGTGTGGGCCGAGCAAGGTCCGCTCGACCCTGCTGGCGCCCTCATGCGTCGTCGACGCCGCTGGTGAACGAGCGCAGCCGCAGGCTGTTGCCGACGACGAGAAGGCTGGAGACGGCCATCGCGGCGCCGGCGAACATCGGGTTGAGCATGCCGAGCGCGGCCAGCGGGATGGCGGCGAGGTTGTACCCGAACGCCCACAGCAGGTTCGTCTTGATCGTGGCCAGCGTCCGCCGGGACAGCCGGATCGCGTCCACAGCGGCCCGCAGGTCACCGCGGACGACCGTGAGGTCGGCGGCCCGGATCGCGACGTCGGTGCCGGTGCCCATGGCCAGGCCCAGATCGGCGGCGGCCAGCGCCGCGGCGTCGTTGACGCCGTCGCCGACCATGGCGACCACCTTGCCCTCCGATTGCAGGCGTTGCACCGCGGCGACCTTGTCGGCGGGCGTCGCGTCGGCGATGACCTGCGCGATCCCGAGCTCGTCGGCGACGCGGGCGGCGACGCCCGCGTTGTCGCCGGTCAGCAGCACCGGCGTAAGGCCCAGTCGGGTGAACTGTCGGACCGCCTCGGCGCTGGACGGTTTGATCGTGTCGGCGACCACCAGGATGCCGCGGGCCAGGCCGTCCCAGCCGACTACCACGGCGGTCTTGCCTTCCGCCTCGGCGCGGGCCTTGGCCGCCGACAGCGCGGCGTCGAGGTGCATCCCGCGTTCGGTCAGCAAGCGTTCGCGGCCGACGACGACCGCACGCCCGTCGACCGTGCCCTGCACGCCGTCGCCGTCGATCCCGGTGAAGTCGGTGGGAGCGGGCAGCGCGCCGAGTTGGGCCACGGCACCCCGGGCGATGGCGCGCGCGACGGGATGTTCGGAGGCGTCTTCCAGGGCCCCGGCGTAACGCAACAGCGTGCTGCGGTCGGTCTGCGGGCCGGGGATGACGTCGACCAGGGTCATCTTGCCGGTGGTGACGGTGCCGGTCTTGTCGAGCACGATCGTGTCGACGCTGCGCGTGGCCTCGAGCACTTCGGGCCCGTTGATGAGCACGCCGAGCTGGGCGGCGCGTCCGGTGCCGACCAGCAGGGCGGTCGGAGTGGCCAACCCCAGCGCGCACGGGCAGGCGATGATGAGCACCGCGACGGCCGCCGTCAGCGCGGTGGTGAGCGAGAAGCCCGCCGCGAGCCAGCCGGCCAGCGTCGCCACCGCGAGGCCGATGACCACGGGAACGAACACCCCCGAGACGCGGTCGGCGAGGCGCTGCGCCCGGGCCTTGCCGGATTGCGTCCGCTCGACGAGCCTGGCCATCTGCGCGAGCTGGGTGTCGTCCCCGACCCCGGTGGCGCGCACCACGAGCCGGCCGCCGACGTTGACGGTGGCGCCGGTGACCGCGTCGCCCGCACCGACCTCGACCGGGACGGACTCGCCGGTCAGCATGGCGACGTCGACGGCCGAGGAACCCGCGACGACGATCCCGTCGGTGGCGATCCGTTCCCCGGGACGCACGACGAACTCGTCGCCGACCGCGAGGTGCTCGATCGGGATGCGGGTCTCGGCACCGTCGCGTAGCACCGCGACGTCCTTGGCGCCCAGTGTCAGCAGCTCGCGCAGCGCGGAGCCGGCCGCCCGCTTGGACCGCTTCTCGAAATACCGGCCGGCGAGCACGAACAACGTCACACCCGCGGCGACCTCGAAGTAGACGTGGCACGGGGCGCCGTCGCGCCCGACGGTCAGCTCGAAGTCATGTTGCATACCCGGTTGGTCGGCGGCCCCGAGAAACAGGGCGTAGATCGACCACAGGAATGCCGCCAGGGTGCCGAGCGAGACCAGCGTGTCCATGGTTGCGACGCCGTGCTTGAGGTTGGTCCAGGCGGCCCCGTGGAAGGGCCGGCCGCACCAGACGACGACCGGTGTGGTCAGGGCCAGCGAAACCCAGTGCCAGTGCGGGAAATCCCACGCGGGCACCATGGCCATGGCGATGACGGGCCCGGCCAGCACGATCGCGGTGGCCAGCCGCCGGCGCAGCGAGGCCAGCTCCCGGTCATCGGGTGTCGAGCCTCGCGGCAGGGCGGCGGTGTACCCGGCTTTTTCGATCTCGCCGATGAGAATCCGCGGGTCGTACCCGGCGGGGGCCGTGACGGCGGCCTTCTCGGTGGCGTAGTTGACGGTCGCCGCGACGCCGTCGAGCTTGTTGAGCTTCTTCTCGATCCGGGCCGCGCACGAGGCGCAGGTCATCCCGGTGATCTCCAGCTCGATGCGGGACGGGGTGGTTGCGGCGGCGCGATTGATCTGTCGTGGGGGCGTGCTCATGCGACCAGGACGGCCTCATAGCCGGCCTCGTCGACCGCGCCGAGGACGGCATCCGCGTCGATGGGCCGTGCGCTGGTGACGACGAGCCGGCCCGTGGCGGCGCTGACCGCCACCTCCTGCACGCCGGGAATCTGGGCGACCTCGCTCTGGACGGCGGCCTCGCAGTGCCCACAGCTCATCCCGCTCACCCGATATTCGCTGGTGGGCATGCCGCTCCTTCTTCGCTTCCCCGGCAGGTCTGGACTCCTCCATTCTGCCTGCACGGCCCGGCGGGCTATTGGCGCAGGTGGGATCGACTGCCGGGATTAGGCTGCCGGGTAGCGGAAGGAGACATCATGACCGTCACTGTCGTCGACCGGGGTCCCCGCCAGGTGAGCCGCAGGGTCG
>NZ_LZLL01000098.1:0-3612 GCF_001669335.1 Mycobacterium sp. 1245852.3
TCGTCGGGCGTCGAGGGTGGGATCTCGCTGCTGCTGCTGATCGGTGCGCAGATGTCGACGGCGATGATGTCGGCGCCCTCCTGCGCCAGCCGCACCGCGTGGCTGCGGCCCTGGCCCCGAGCGGCGCCGGTGATCAACGCGACCTTGCCCTCAACTCTTCCGCCCATGACTGCACCTCACTGATCCGGGAGCCCGGGACGACGTGGCCCGGCGCGTACCTGTCCGTCGACTTTCGATTTAGTCGATCGATCAGGAAGGGTGGCACCATTTGGCCGCAGTGTCAACACTCGCGGGTGCGACCGTGGGATCGGGTGTCACGCCACGGACGCGGTCGGTGCCGCTGTGGCGGAAGCGTCGGGCAGTCCTAGCGAGTCGGCGCCGCGGGCGCTTTGAGCAAGCGCATCCGGCGTTCGACGAAGGCGCGTAACTCGTCGTGGCCCTGGGTGACGCCGACGGCGTTCTCATTGCACAGGCTGCGGGCCACCTGCGCGATCAGCATCGAAATCGCCACCGGGGGATATTCCTCGAGGTCGATCTGGTTGGCGCGCAGCACCATCGTCACAGCGGCCGTCTCGATGTCGCGGACCCGCTCGGCATAGGCCTTGAGTTCGGCGCCAATTGCCTTGCGGTGGTTGGCCAATGCCATGAACTCGGCGTTCAGCGTGGTGACCGCGGAGTCGCTGTTCATCACCCACAGCGCTTGCAGTGGGTCGTCCTCGGTCAGCAGGGCCCGCATGCGCGTCAGTGCGGTCTCGGCACCGGCGCGCAGCACCTCGACGAACAGATCGTCCATCGTCGGGAAGTAGTAGTAGACCAGCGCCTGCTTGACGCCGGCCTCCGCCGCCACCCGCCGCGACGTCGCCGCGGCATAGCCCTCCTCGCGCATGATTCGGGCCGTGGCCTCGATCAGCTTGCCGCGCGCCCCCGCGTCGGCGCCCCTCCTGTTTTGGCGACTCGCCGCCGGGTTGGGCGCGGCCGATTTGCTTGACCGGCCTGGTCGATCCGTGGTAGGCATACCGCATCCTAACAATTTGGTCGATCGATCAGTTTCGGATGATCGCAAGCACGAGTCAATCGGGAGGCAGCGGCCGATGACGACCGCACACCTGCGTGTCCGGGTGGATTCCCGGCTCTGTGAGGCGCACGCCCTGTGTGTGGAGATCGCCCCCGAGGTTTTCGACCTCGGCGACGATGTCGCAACCTGCGAGGAGGAACCCGGTGAAGCGTTGCGCCACAGCGTCGAAGCCGCCGTGGCCGCCTGCCCGCGCCAGGCCATCAGCGTGGTCGCAGAGGACGCGTGACGCGCGGCTTTCTAGCCCGGAAAAGGAATTGAAACCATGACTGAACTCGCCGACGTCGATTACTTCACCGACGCCGACATCGCGCAAGATCCGTATGCCTACTGGGACTACCTGCGTGGCCAGGGGCCGGTGTTCCGCGAGCCCCACTACGGGGTCGTGGCCGTCACGGGGTACCAGGAGGTCCAGGCCGCCTTCAAAGACGTCGCCTCGTTCTCCGCCGTCAACGCGATCGGCGGCCCGTTCCCGCCGCTGCCGTTCACCCCGGAAGGCGACGACATCAGCGAGCAGATCGAAGCCCATCGCCACGAATTCCCCATCTTCGAGCACATGGTCGTCATGGACCCGCCCGAGCACGAGAAGGCGCGCTCCCTGCTCGGCCGGCTGCTCACCCCGCGCCGGCTGCAGGAAAACAAGGACTACATCTGGCAGTTGGCCGACCGGCAGTTCGACGAGTTCATCGCCAACGGCCAGTGCGAGTTCCTCGGCGAGTACGCCAAGCCGTTCGCGACGCTGGCGATCGCCGATCTGCTGGGTGTTCCCGACGAGGACCGTGCCGAGATTCGCCGCAATCTCGGGGCAGGTAACGCGCCGGGCGCCAGGGTGGGCGCGCTCGATCACGAACCCGTGGGCAGTAACCCGCTGCAGTACCTCGACGACCTGTTCAGTGCCTACATCGCCGACCGGCGAGAACGACCCCGCGAAGACGTGCTGACCGGCCTGGCGACCGCCACGTATCCCGACGGCTCGACCCCGCCGCTACTGGAGGTGGTGCGACCGGCCACCTTCCTGTTCGCGGCCGGCCAGGAGACCGTGACCAAGCTGCTGAGCGCGGCGGTACAGGTGCTCGGTGATCAGCCCGAGCTTCAGGCACGGCTGCGTGCGGATCGGAGCCTGATCGGCTCGTTCATCGAAGAGGCGTTGCGCATGCAGAGCCCGACCAAGGTCGACTTCCGGCTGGCCCGCAAGACCACCACCCTGGGCGGGGTGCACATCCCGGCCGGCACGGTCCTCATGCTGTGCCTGGGAGCGGCCAACCGTGATCCGCGAAAATTCGAGAATCCCAACGAGTTTCAGGTTGACCGGAAGAATGTCCGCGAGCACATCGCCTTCGGTCGCGGGATCCACACCTGCGCTGGCGCACCGCTTGCGCGGGTGGAAGGTCAGATCACCATCAACCGGCTCCTGGACCGCACCAGCGATTTCAGGATCAGCGAGGCCAAGCACGGGCTGCCCGCCAACCGGCAGTACCTCTACGAGTCGACGTTCTTGCTGCGCGGGCTCAAGGAACTGCACATCGAGTTCACCCGGGCCGACTGACGCTGGGTGTCGCCTACTAGCCGGAGGAACGTCCGCATTGTTGTAATGCGGCGCGCAGGATCGCGTCCGCGAGTATGAACGCGGGCTTGGCGCGGTCGGCACCCTCCACGGGCAGGTTTGCGGCGCGCCGCAGCACCATGAGGGCCAACCCGCTGTGCGTGGCGTAGGAGACGATCAGCAGGTTGGCGCACGCGTGCGCCCCCTGCACCGTCATCACGTGCTGGCGTTTGCCTTCCCACCCGGGCCAGTTGAAATCGGGCGGTCGCTGCAGCGATGACCAGTTCACGTTGATGGAGGTGACATCGCCGAGCAGAGGCGTCAGTACCGCAACGAGCTCGGGCAATTCATTGGTGATGCGATCCGCGCGCGGCCACCACGCGCCGTCGATATCCCGGCCGAGTTCGCGAGCCACCGAGAGCCGGATGGGAGTGGATTGGCGCCGGGTCCTGACCGCGAAGCTCATCGGAGATACCGCAGCCGGCAGATTGCGCACCTGGTCGCGGCGCCGCCGCGGGCCGCAACGGTCGCAAAATTATCGTGTCGTGTCCTGGCCGGGCTTGCACAACCCATGGGCGGTTCCTTCGCGCTCGGCGTCGTCGGGCCACGGACGCAGACCGACGGAGGAATCACATTGCCCGTGGGGTGTCGCCCGCGGCGATCGTGCGGTAGACCACCGCTGACAACGAACGGCTCGATTTCGACGCTACGCCACCCTTGGCCCACCCGGACGATCGGGTGATCGGCGCCAGCGCGCAAGCACGACACGGCCTTGGCCGGCCAACTCTGGGGAATTCGCCCGGCGGATGACTTTGTCATTGCCGCTGGCACGAAATCCCTTGCGGTGCAAGGGATGAGAAAACAGTGCATGCCATCCGCCCCGGTAGGGCGGGATGACGGGTAGGCTGGTGGCAACTGCGAGGATGGGTTACATGGCAATAGAGAACTGGTGCGACGCGGTCGAGATCCACCCATCGCAGATCCGGGTTGGTGACGT
>NZ_LZLL01000099.1:0-23166 GCF_001669335.1 Mycobacterium sp. 1245852.3
CGCAATGCACCACCGCGGTCTGCGCGGTGCTCACTCCCGAGACCGGTGAACTGGTTTACTCGAGCGCCGGCCACCCGCCGCCCATCCTGGTGCACAGCGACGGCACCACCCAGATGCTCGACGGCGGCCACACCATCGCCCTTGGGATACGGGGTGACTGGCCCCGCCCGGAAGCCCGTGTGACCATCCCGGCACGTTCGACGCTGATGCTCTACACCGACGGCCTGGTCGAGCGCCGCCGTGTCCCGCTCGACCACGGCATCTCCCGGGTGGCCGGCGCCGCACAGGACGCCCGCGCGTTGACGCTGGACGAACTGGCCAACCAGGTCATGTCCGGTGTCGCGCCGACCGGCGGATACCAGGACGACGTCGTCCTGTTGCTCTATCGCCACCCGGCCCCGCTGGAGCTGAATTTTCCCGCCGACGTCAGTCAACTCGCGCCCACCCGCACCGCCTTGCGTCACTGGCTGGCCAAGGCGCGATTGGACCCGGATCAGACGATGAACGTGCTCGTGGCCGCCGGGGAAGCCGTGGCCAACGCCATCGAGCATGGTCACCGACATAGACCGCAAGGCGTAATTCGCCTCGGTGCGATCGCAACCGGCGACGCGGTCCGATTGACAATCACCGACACTGGCTCGTGGAAGGCTCCACAGCCCGCGTCCCACTCTCATCGCGGTCGGGGTATTCCCCTCATGCGAAGCCTCATGCACGATGTCGATATCCGTCCCGACGACGACGGCACCACAGTCCACCTATCCGCAAGGATCACCTGATGACCACCCCGCTCACGCTCGACACCGCGCGCGGCAGCGACGGGAAATTCGTGCTGGTCGTCGAGGGGGAAATCGACCTGAGCAATATCGATGCGTTCAACCAGGCGTTGGCCGGCGCCGCCAACCAGGCCACTGGCAGCGAGGAAGCTTTACTCGTCGACATCAGCGCTGTCGAGTACCTCGACAGCGCCGCGATCAGCGCACTCGCCTCCCAAGCCGACCGCATCGAGCTGCTGGCCAACCCGATCCTGATGTCCGTGCTGCGAATCAGCGGCCTGAGCGAACTGACCAAGGTCGAACCCGCGCCGCCGAGGCAGTGACGCCGCGGCGGTCCCGCGTTCACACCGCGCGCACTCGCGGCGGCCGCGCTAGCGTAAACGCCTCTCAGTATTTAGTTCGAAGGATTGAATCCGTATGCCCGCGATAATGATCCGGTTCCCCCTCACCATGACGGCGGTGATCTTCGTGGTGGCGGCCGGCGCGGCCGTGGGCGACCATCCGCCCGCAGGGGCGGGTACACCGAACGTGGTGCTGACGGGAGGTGCCGCGGCCTCGTCGCAGGGTGTGATCGCCTCGCCGGCCGGACGCTGGCCTGCGCCCCTCGACGTTGCGCCGGCGAAAATCGACAAGAGCGTCTCGACCGTCACCTATGACTGCGGGTATCAATCTCCCATCAACGTCGTGAGCATCGACTCCAACGTCACCTTGAACGGGTCGTGCGGTGAGGTCGACGTCAGCGGCTCGGCGAACACGGTGAATCTGCAATCGGTGGCGGTCATCAAAGCCACCGGCTCGGGCAATCACATCACTTGGCAGCAGGGGCCCGGCGGCGCGGTGCCGCAAATCAGCAACCCTGGCGCCAGCAACAGCATCGTCGGTCCCGCCGGCATACAGCCGCCATTTCCCGGAAGTTGATCGGCAAAGTCAATCCCGTTGTCGCACAGCGTAACTGTCACGGATGCTGGCCGGCGGACGCGCGGCATGCCACGATGGCCTAATGGGTGACGACGCGCTGAGCGCGGAACGCGAATTCAACGAGCAGAATATCGACGAGTTCCGCCGCAATGGCGGCAAAGTGGGCGGGCAATTCGAGGGTTTCCCGCTGCTGCTGCTGACGTCGACCGGAGCGCGAAGCGGCGCCCAGCGCGTCAACCCGGTCGCCTACTTCGATATCGACGGCAAAATTTATGTCGTCGGTTCCGCGGCGGGCCGGGACAACAATCCCGCATGGGTGCACAACATTCGCGCCAACCCCCGCGTGACTGTCGAGATCGGTTCGGAGGCCGCGAAACCCGCGACCGCGCGTGAATTACCGCGCGACGAAAGGGATTCGGTCTATTCGGTGGTGGTCGAACGTGCGCCCGGGTTCGGGGAATACCAGCAAAGCACCGATCGACTGATCCCGGTGTTCGAATTGATAACCGACTGAAGGCGCGCGGGGCAACGGTATTCGGGCTCGTCAAATCCGGCCCGTTAATTCCGGTGCTTGCCGCACAATGATGGGCGCGGGTCAGGCCGGAAGCGACCGGTCATCACGCCCGCCTTGCCCGAACGACGAAGTGAGGTCGGCGATGAGACATTACCTGCGACGCTGCGTGATCGGTGCGGCCGCGCTGGTGTTGGTCGGGTTGCCGGTGACGGCGATCGCAACGCCGGCGACGAGCCGCGCCGACGGTGAATGCGCCCCGGGTTGGGGCTGGAGCGCGGAGTTGAACGAATGTGTGTTCCTCCTCCCGGCCGCAAACGGACCGGGCGGGCCTGGAGGGCCGGGCGGCCCTGGAGGGCCCGGCGGGCCCGGAGGACCGGGCGGACCCGGTGGACCGGGACGCCCCGGGCCACACTAGAAAGCCGGCTAGCTGCGGCGACGCGACGCTCGATCTGGCGAAACAGCCGGGCGGTGGGGCCGCGGGAACTTTACGCACCCACCGTTCGTTATACCGGCTAAGTAACCTGTGATTCCGAGGGGGACAGTAGCCGCATGCCACGCACAGACAACGACACCTGGGATTTGGCGACCAGTGTGGGCGCCACCGCCACGATGGTCGCAGCCGCGCGAGCGATCGCGACCAAAGCCGACAACCCGTTGATCGAGGACCGCTTCGCCGAACCGCTGGTTCGTGCCGTCGGGGTGGACTTCTTCACGCGCTGGGTCTCCGGCGACCTGGTAGCCGCAGACGTCGACGACCACGAATCCGGCTGGAAGCTCGAACACATGCCCGCCGCGATGGCCGCCCGAACCCGATTCTTCGACTCCTTCTTCCGCGCCGCGACGCAGGCCGGGATCCGGCAGGCCGTGATCTTGGCGTCGGGCCTCGACGCACGCGCTTACCGGTTGGCCTGGCCGGCCGATATGACCGTGTTCGAGATCGACCAGCCGCAGGTGATCGAATTCAAGACCGCGACGCTGGCCAAGCTGGATGCCGCCCCGACGGCGCAGTTGCGTACCGTCGCCGTCGACCTGCGCAACGACTGGCCGAAGGCATTGGTAGACGCCGGATTTGACCAGAGCCGGCCCACCGCGTGGATCGCGGAGGGGCTCCTCGGGTACCTGCCGCCCGAGGCCCAAGACCGCCTGCTGGACAACATCACCGCACTCAGCGCGCACGGCAGCCGGCTGGCGTGCGAAGCTATTCCGGACATGTCGGAAGTGGACACCGAGAAGGCCCAGCAGATGATGCAGAAGGCCGCCGCGAAATGGCGCGAGCACGGCTTCGAGCTGGATTTCGGCGAGCTCGGTTATCAGGGCGAGCGCAACGACGTCGCCGTCTATCTGGACAACCTGGGATGGCGGTCGGAGGGCGTGCGGATGACCCAGCTGCTGGCCGACTCCGGACTGGACGCGATTCCGCAAACCAATGATTCCGTCTCGGTGGCCGACACCATCTATTACAGCTCGGAGCTATGTCAATGACCGCACCGCAGCGACGAGGGCTCAACGACGCCGTCACGCGGATATGGAGCTTCCTTGCTCCGGTCTACGATCTGCCGTTCCTACAGCAGTGGGTGTACCGGCCTCCGCACAACGAGGTGATCGCCCAGCTGCGCACTCACGGCGCGCGCAAGATCGCTGACATCGCTTGCGGCACAGGGATTTTGAGTGATCGGATCGAGCGCGAACTGCAGCCCGACGAGATCTACGGCGTCGACATGTCCGACGGGATGCTCAGCCAGGCTCGCGCCAGGTCGGACCGGGTGCAATGGCTGCGCGCGCCGGCCGAGAAGCTCCCGTTTGACGACGGCGCTCTGGATGCCGTGGTGACAACCTCGGCCTTCCATTTCTTCGATCAGCCGGCGGCATTGCGGGAATTTCACCGCGTGCTGGCGCCGGGTGGCCTGGTTGCCGTCTCGGCGCTCAGTACGCGGCAACCGCGGCTGCAGTCCTCCGCGAACTCCCGGTGGAAACCGCAACACAACGCTTCGGCACCCGAGATGCGGACATTATTCGAAAACGCCGGGTTCTCGATCAGCGATCAGCACCGGATCCCGCGACCGGTGTGGACGGCGCTGGTGCCTGACCTGTTGACTGTCGGGATCAAAAGCTGAAGCCAGCGCCGAGCGTGAAAACCGTTCGGCGCCAACGTAAACAAGCGACGACGCCCGCTTCGCCGATCGGCGAAGCGGGCGTCTTGTCAACTATCGATCACAGCGGAATCCACACTCCAAAGAGCCAGAAGCCCCACTGGTTGAAACCGGGATCCCAAATGGGAGTTTCCTGGTAGCCCCAGTAATTGATCGGGCCGTAGTCCCAGTGCCCACCGGGCGGAGGGGGCGTAGGCGGAATCTCCTGCCCACCCGATGGCGGTTGCTGCCCACCCGCAGACCCGGGCGACGAGGGAGGCGGCGGGTAAGCGCCGCCGGGCGGTTGATCTGTCATGGGCAACCTTCCACTCCGGGTCAGCTGGGCCCCTGGCTGGGACAGCGGAAACAGTACCCGAGCGGCTCGCGGCCGGGCGAGACGCGCGGCGCGCGCCGACGGCCACGCGCGGCATCGAAGGCTAGCGGCGCCCGGACAGCCCCCGCGGCCCGTCGGAGAGGAAACCCAGCAAGTCATACCGGGTGATCACCCCGACCGGTTTGCCCTCCTCGACCACCATCAACGCGTCCCAATCGCGCAGCGCCTTGCCGGCCGCGCTGACCAGTTCGCCGGCGCCGATCATCGGCAACGGGGGGCTCATGTGCAGCGACACCGCGTCGGCCAGTTTCGCCCGCCCCTCGAAGACCGCGGACAGCAGTTCGCGTTCGGAGACGCTGCCGGCCACCTCGCCCGCCATCACCGGCGGCTCGGCGCCCCCACCACCCGGACCGGCGATCCGCACGCTGCCGACGGAGCAGTACACGCCGTGGCTGACCCGCGCGCTGGCCTTCATCATCGACATCCTCCCGTACGTCGTCGTGCACGGCATCGGCACCGCGATCCTGGTCGCCACCCAGCAGACCGCCTGCATCACCGACGTCACTCAGTACTCGGTCAACCAGTACTGCGCCACCCAGAACTCGACCGTCGGCATGGTGGCGCAGTGGCTGGCGTCGATCATCGGGCTGTTCTATTTGATCTGGAACTACGGCTACCGGCAGGGTGCCACGGGCTCGAGCGTCGGCAAGTCGGTGCTGAAGTTCAAGGTGGTCAGCGAAGTCACCGGTCAGCCGCTGGGCTTCGGGATGTCGGTGGTGCGCGCGCTGGCGCACTTCGTCGACGCGATCATCTGCTTCATCGGTTTCCTTTTCCCGCTGTGGGATTCGAAGCGCCAGACGCTGGCGGACAAGATCATGACGACGGTGTGCCTGCCGATCGACGGCGCCGAGAGGCCGGCCGTCACCTAGGCTGAGCGTCGATGAGCGACGACGCACCCCACGAGTTCACCGGACTGGCCACCAAAGCGATCCACGCCGGCTATCGGCCGGACCCGGCGACCGGCGCGGTGAACGCCCCGATCTACGCCAGCAGCACCTTCGCCCAGGACGGCGTCGGCGCCCTGCGCGGCGGGTTCGAATACGCGCGCACCGGCAACCCGACCCGGACCGCGCTGGAAGCCGCGCTGGCCGCCGTCGAAGAGGGCGCCTACGGGCGGGCCTTCGGGTCCGGCATGGCCGCCACGGACTGCGCCCTGCGCGCGGTGCTGCGGCCCGGCGACCACGTCGTCATCCCGAACGACGCGTACGGCGGCACCTTCCGGCTGATCGACAAGGTCTTCACCCAGTGGAACGTCGAGTACACCCCGGTCGCCCTGCATGAGCTGGACGCCGTCGCCGCCGCGATCACGCCGCGAACCCGACTGATCTGGGCGGAAACGCCGACCAATCCGCTGCTTTCGATCGCCGACATCGCCGCCCTGGTCGAGCTGGGCCGGCAGAGTTCGGCAAAGGTGTTGGTGGACAACACGTTTGCCTCGCCCGCGCTGCAGCAGCCGTTGACGCTGGGTGCCGACATCGTGCTGCACTCGACCACCAAATACATCGGTGGACACTCCGACGTGGTGGGCGGCGCGCTGGTCACCAACGACAAGGAGCTGGACGAGGCGTTCGCGTTCCTGCAGAACGGGGCGGGCGCGGTGCCCGGCCCGTTCGACGCCTACCTGACCATGCGCGGCCTGAAGACCCTGGTGCTGCGCATGCAGCGGCACAGCGAAAACGCTTCGGCCGTTGCCGATTTCCTCGCCGGGCAGCCCGCGGTGAGCACGGTGCTCTATCCCGGCCTGCCCTCACACCCCGGCCACCAGGTTGCCGCGCGGCAGATGCGCGGCTTCGGCGGCATGGTTTCGGTCCGCATGCGCGGCGGCCGCGCCGCCGCCCGCGACCTGTGCGCGAAGACCCGGGTGTTCATCCTGGCGGAGTCCCTGGGCGGGGTGGAGTCGCTGATCGAGCACCCCAGCGCCATGACGCATGCGTCGACGGCCGGGTCGCAATTGGAAGTCCCCGACGATCTGGTGCGCCTGTCGGTCGGCATCGAAGACATCGCCGACCTGCTGGCCGATCTGGAGCAGGCCCTGCACTAGCGGCGATCGCGAGCGCGAATGCCCTGTTAGCCGGGCGCACGTGCGATCGCGCCCGGCTGGCCGGGCGCTCGCCTGACGCGGCTGGCTAGGAGTGGTAAGGCTCCGCGCTGACCAGCGTGACCTCGACGGTGTTGCCGTTGGGCACCACGTAGCTGCGGGTCTCGCCCTCCTTGGCGTCGATCAGGGCGCCGCCCAGCGGTGAGTTGGGCGAGTAGACCTCGAGCTTGCCGTCGTTGACGCCCTCCTGGCGGGTGGCGATCAGGAAGGTCTCGGTGTCGGACTTGTCGCCGTTGTAGTAGACCTTGACCACCGAACCGGGCAGCGCGACGCCGGACTGCTTGGGCGCCTCGCCGACCTTGGCGTTGTTGAGCAGGTCCTGCAGCTGGCGGATGCGGGCCTCCTGCTGGCCCTGCTCCTCGCGGGCGGCGTGGTAGCCGCCGTTCTCGCGCAGGTCGCCCTCCTCGCGGCGGTCGTTGATCTCCGCGGCGATGATCGGACGATTCGCGATCAACTGGTCGAGCTCGGCCTTGAGCCGGTCGTGTGACTCCTGGGTCAGCCAGGTCACGGAAGTGTCCGTCATCTCGTCGTGCTCCTCGTATGTTGTTCCGCGAGTCCGCGTTGAGTCCTGTTAGCTCCGCCGCCCGGTGTGCGCGGGTGCCTCCCCGTGTGCTGCCGCTCCGTTTTGCTCACGTCCGCTAATGCAGCAACACGGTCCCAACCGGAACCGTGCATTCATCCATGTTACCACCGCGCAAACAGTTGATGACCCCATATTCGCAGTTCGCTGTGGATCTGCGAGGTCACGCCGGGCGCAGGTAGGCGGGCACATCGGTGCCGCAGCCATAGATGTCGGCGACCACCGGCGGCTCGAAGGATTTCACCGTCGTGGTCACCTGCACGGTGGCGGCATCCGACGGCGGGACCAGCAGTTCCCGGCGGCCCGTCTCGCTGCCGTCCTTCGACCGGACCCGCACGATGCAGTCCACCGGCCGGGACGGGTCCGATCGCGTCACGCTGATCGTTATCGACGCGGTCTGGTCGTCGATCACCCGATAGCCGGCCGTCGTCCCCTTGACGTCGCTGGTGCCGAACCGGTGATAACCGATGACGGCAATGACGAGTCCGGCCACCACGACCAGCGCGCCCAGCGTGACGATCACCCACCGCCGGGGGACGCGCGACAGCCGGGAGCGCCCATAGCGGGCCTCCGGACGCGGAATCGGGGCTTCGGTCATGGCTGATTTCGCCTGGTGGTGGGCTGCCCGGCACCGGCCGACAGCATGCAACGAACTAGGAACTGGAATTATAGGGTCAGACCGGGCGACCACCAGAAGTGACAAAGGGAGCACGTGAGCGAATTGCGGTTGATGGCGGTGCACGCCCACCCCGACGACGAGTCCAGCAAGGGCGCGGCCACGCTGGCCCGCTACGCCGACGAAGGCCATCGCGTCCTGGTGGTGACGTTGACCGGCGGTGAGCGCGGCGACATTCTCAACCCGGCGATGGACCTGCCGGAGGTGCACGGACACATCGCCGAGATCCGCCGTGACGAGATGGCCAAGGCCGCCGAGATCCTCGGCGTCGAGCACACCTGGCTGGGTTTCGTCGACTCGGGATTGCCCCAGGGCGACCCGCCGCCGCCGCTGCCCGAGGGCTGTTTCGCGCTGGTGCCGCTCGAGGAGTCGATCGGGGCGCTGGTCCGCGTGGTCCGCGAGTTCCGTCCGCACGTGATGACCACCTACGACGAGACCGGCGGCTACCCCCACCCCGATCACATTCGCTGCCACCAGGTTTCGGTGGGCGCGTACGAGGCGGCCGGCGACTACCGGCGCTTCCCCGACGCCGGCGAACCGTGGTCGGTGTCCAAGCTCTACTACAACCACGGGTTCCTGCGGGCCCGGATGCAGCTGCTGCACGACGAAGCCGTCAAGCACGGCCAGGAACCGCCGTTCAAGAAGTGGCTCGAGCACTGGGACGCCGCGCACGATCCGTTCGAGTCCCGGGTGACCACGCGGGTCGAATGCTCGGCGTACTTCAGCCAGCGCGACGACGCGCTGCGGGCGCACACCACCCAGATCGACCCCGACCACGACTTCTTCGCCGCTCCGATCGCCTGGCAGCAACGGCTTTGGCCCACCGAGGAATTCGAGTTGGCCCGCTCGCGGGTCCCGGTGTCGCTGCCCGAGGACGACTTGTTCGCCGGGATCGAGAGCGACGCGTGAACCACCTCTTTCTCGTCGTGACCGCCGCCGGCTGGCAGGCGGACGGGCCCCCACGCCACACCGGTCCCGACTTCGGCAAGGCCAGCCCGGTCGGGCTGCTCGTCGTCGTATTGCTGGTGATCGCCACGCTGTTTCTCATCCGGTCGATGAACCGGCAGCTGAAGAAGGTGCCGGAATCGTTCGATCCCAAGCACCCGGAACCTGACCAGGCCGCCGACGAGGGCACCGACACGGTCGGCCCTTCCACCACCCCGGACGACGGGGGCGGCCCGCCGCGCGCCGCGGGACCCGGCGATGAGCCCGGCTGACCCGGCAGCGACGAATACCCTTGGGCTGGCGACCAGTCCATACCTGCGCCAGCACGCCGACAACCCCGTGCACTGGCAGCAATGGACCCCCGAGGCGCTGGCCGCCGCCGCCGAGCGCGACGTGCCGATCCTGCTCTCGGTGGGCTATGCCGCCTGCCATTGGTGCCACGTCATGGCCCACGAATCGTTCGAAGACGACGACGTGGCCGCCGCGATGAACGCCGGGTTCGTCTGCATCAAGGTCGACCGTGAGGAACGCCCGGACATCGACGCGGTGTACATGAACGCCACCGTCGCGCTCAACGGGCACGGCGGTTGGCCGATGACGTGCTTCCTGACGCCGGATGGCCGACCCTTCTTCTGTGGCACCTATTACCCGAAAGAGGGTTTCCTGCAACTTCTTTCGGCCGTCTCGACCACTTGGCGGGAGCGCCGTGGCGAGGTCGAGGAGGCCTCCGACCGCATCGCCGGCGAGTTGCGCCGGCTCTCGTCCGGTCTGCCGGGCGGTGGTCCTTCCATAGCGCCGCAGCTGTGCGACCACGCCGTCGCCACGGTGCTCGAGGACCGCGACGCGGTGCACGGCGGGTTCGGCGGGGCGCCCAAGTTCCCGCCGTCGGCGTTGCTCGAGGCGCTGCTGCGCCACTTCGAGCGCACCGGCTCACCGGAGGCGCTTACGGCGGTGACCCACACCGGCAACGCGATGGCCCGCGGCGGCATCTACGACCAGCTCGGCGGCGGCTTCGCTCGCTACAGCGTCGACAACGCCTGGGTGGTACCGCATTTCGAGAAGATGCTGTACGACAACGCGCTGCTGCTGCGCGCCTACGCGCACTGGGCCCGGCGCACCGGGGACCCGCTGGCGCGCCGGGTCACCGCGGCGACCGCCCGGTTCCTGCTCGTCGAGCTGGCCGACGGTGGGATGTTCACCTCGTCGCTGGACGCCGACGCCGACGGCCGCGAGGGTTCGACCTATGTGTGGACACCGGCGCAACTCAACGAGGTGCTCGGGCCTGACGACGGCCCTTGGGCGGCAAGGGTTTTCGCGGTCACCGAGAGCGGAACGTTCGAGCACGGCACCTCGGTGCTGCAGGCCCCCGCCGATCCCGAGGACTCGCAACGGCTGGAGCGCGTGCGTGCCGCGCTGCTGACGGCCCGCCGCGCCCGGGTCCAGCCCGGGCGTGACGACAAAGTCGTCACCTCCTGGAACGGCCTGGCGATCACCGCGTTGGCCGAGGCCAGCGTGGCGCTCGACGAACCCGAATTGGCGCAGGCGGCAATGCGTTGCGCGCGAACGCTGTTGGATTTGCACGTCGTCGACGGCCGGTTGCGACGCGCCAGCCTGGGCGGGGTGGTCGGCGACAGCGCCGCCATCCTCGAGGATCACGCGATGCTGGCCACCGGCCTGCTCGCGCTGTACCAGCTCACCGCCGGGGACACCTGGCTGACCGCGGCCGCCGAGCTGCTCGACACCGCGCTGGCCCATTTCGCCGACCCGCAGCGGCCCGGTCGCTGGTTCGACACCGCCGACGATGCCGAGCAGTTGGTGCTGCGGCCGGCCGACCCGCTGGACGGGGCGACCCCGTCGGGGGCGTCGTCGATCACCGAGGCGCTACTGACCGCGGCGCACCTAGTGGACGGCGACCGCACCGAGCGCTACCTGCGGGCGGTCACCGCCTCGCTCGGCGCGCACTCGGTGCTGCTGGAGCGCGCGCCGCGGTCGGCCGGACACTGGCTGGCCGTCGCGGAAGCCGCGGTGCGCGGGCCGCTGCAGATCGCGGTTGCCTGCGATCCGTCGGCGTCGGCTCTGTTGGCCGAGGCCCGTCGGCTGGCGCCCGGCGGGGCGATCGTGCTGGGCGGGCCGGTGGATTCGTCGCCGCTGCTGGCCGGGCGGCCCCGAGTCGCAGACGCCGACGCCGCGTATGTGTGCCGCGGCCAGGTGTGCGACCTGCCGGTCACCACCGCGCCCGAACTGGCGGCCGCCCTGGGTGTCCCCGATCACTGAGCCGATGGTGGTGACCCGTCCCCCGCAAGCGGGCGGGGTCCCCGCGGAGCTGGGGAGTGCCCCCGGCGCCCGGCGCCCGGCTGCGCCGTGCTGGCGATCACCACTGAGTCGATGGTGGTGACCCGCGGCGCCCGGCTGCGCCGTGCTGGCGATCACCACTGAGTCGATGGTGGTGACCCGCGGCGCCCGGCTGCGCCGTGCTGGCGATCACCACTGAGTCGATGGTGGTGACCCGCGGCGCCCGGCTGCGCCGTGCTGGCGATCACCACTGAGTCGATGGTGGTGACCCGCGGCGCCCGGCTGCGCCGTGCTGGCGATCACCACTGAGTCGATGGTGGTGACCCGCGGCGCCCGGCTGCGCCGTGCTGGCGATCACCACTAGCGCGGGTTACCCTGCCTCCCATGCCGACTGCCGCCAGGACCGAAGCGATCCGGAACACGGTCAACCGTTACATCGAACTGGTCGCCAAGGGCAGCGCCGACGATCTGGTCGAGCTGTACGCCGACGACGCCACCGTCGAGGACCCGGTCGGCGGCGAGGTGCACATCGGGCGCCAGGCGATCCACGGCTTCTACTCCGCGGTCAACGACCTGCAGCGCGAATGCGAACTGGTGACGCTGCGCGTCGCCGGCAACGAGGCGGCCTTCCAATTCCGGCTGACCGTGACCGCGGGCGAGCACCGGATGGTGATCGAGCCGATCGACGTCATGGTCTTCGACGGCAGCGGCAAGATCGCCTCGATGAAGGCTTACTGGTCGCCGGAGGACGACGTCTCCCAGGGCTAGCGGGGCAGCGATGCCGGCTCAGCCGCCCGCCAGCCAGGCGTGGTCGCCGGTGTAGAAGACCGCGAACCACATGGCGATGTAGTGCAGAATCGCCGCGATCGCGGTGAAGGCGTGGAAGAACTCGTGATAGCCGAACGTTTGCGGCCACGGGTCCGGCCAGCGCAGGCCGTAGAAGATGCCGCCGACGCTGTAGAACACCCCGCCCACCGCCAACAGCACCATCGCGGCCACGCCGGCCTGGTGCAGGATCGTGGGAGCGAACCAGACGGCCACCCACCCGAGCAGCAGATACAGCGGCACACCGACCCAGCGCGGCGCCGTCGGCCAGCACATCTTCAACGCGATCCCGGCAGCCGCGCCGCCCCACACGATGCACTGCACCAGCACCCCGGTGTTTTGGGGCATGACAAGCCGCGCGAACGGCGTGTAGCTGCCGGCGATGAACACGAAGATCATCGAATGGTCGAGCCGCTTCATCCGGCTGCGTGCGACGGCGGACTTCCACTGCACCCGGTGATAGGTGGCGCTGACCGCGAACATCGCCACCGTCGCCGCGGCGTAGACCAGCGTCGAGTGGCCGGCGCGCGGCGAGGCGACGGCCCACGACACCGACACCAGCGTGGCGCCGGTGATGATGGCCAGCCACGCCGAGACGAAGTGGATCCAACCGCGCATCCGGGGCTTGCCGAGGAACTGGGCGGCACCCTCGACTAACTGTTCGACGGTGTTGCCCGGAACGATCGACTCGCCTTCGGGCTCCGGGTTGGGGACGGTGCTGGTCTGACTGCTCATGGCTCCTGTGTCTTGTCTTCGCATCTGTTTTGTTCTTCGCAACGCGGGATTCCGAAGTCGCCAGGGGCTGTTCAAGAACCAGAGTAGTCAGGGATCGTTACAGCATCGTCTCGGCTGCTCAGGTGACCGGGCCGAAACGAGAACCGGTGAATAGATCACCGCTGGCAGTAGGGTGAATGGTCGTGGAAATCATTCCGCCGCGCCTCAAAGAGCCGCTGTACCGCGTCTACGAGCTGCGGCTGAGGCAGGGCCTGGCCGCCTCGAAGTCCCAGCTCCCGCGCCACATCGCCGTGCTGTGCGACGGCAACCGCCGGTGGGCCCGCGACGCGGGATACGAGGACGTCAGCTACGGCTACCGGATGGGCGCCTCCAAGATCGCCGAGATGCTGCGCTGGTGTCAGGAGGCCGGCGTCGAAATGACCACCGTCTACCTGCTGTCCACCGAGAACCTGCAGCGCGATCCCGACGAGCTGGCCGGGCTGATCGAGATCATCACCGACGTCGTCGAGGAGATCTGCGCGCCGGCCAACCGCTGGAGCGTGCGCACGGTCGGGGACCTGGAACTGCTCGGCGACGAGCCGGCCCGCCGATTGCGCGACGCCGTCGAGTCCACGCCCAGCGTCGCGCCCTTTCACGTCAACGTCGCCGTCGGCTACGGCGGCCGGCAGGAAATCGTCGGCGCGGTGCGCGCGCTGCTGAACAAGGAGCTTGCCAACGGCGCCACCGCCGAGGAACTTGTCGACGCGGTGACCGTCGACGCCATCTCCGAGAACCTCTACACCTCCGGACAGCCCGATCCCGACCTGGTGATCCGCACCTCGGGCGAGCAACGCCTGTCGGGATTTCTGCTGTGGCAGAGCGCTTATTCGGAGATGTGGTTCTGCGAAACGCACTGGCCGGCGTTCCGCCGCGTCGATTTCTTGCGCGCGCTGCGCGACTACAGCCGGCGGGATCGCCGGCACGGCAAGTAACCGCGAAGCTCTGAAGGGCCCGCCCGGCTGCGTGCCACACTTAGGACATGGCTGCGCTGTCGGCGGTGGTGTTCACGCTGAGCGCCTGGCTGGGCCTGTATCTGCTGTCCCGTGATCCGCGCAAGCCCGTCCTGGTACTGGCGGCGATCGGACTGTGCGGGTTCGCGCTCGTGGTGGGCCTGGATGCTGTTCGGACCGCCAGCCCCGCCCATGCCCAGCTGCTCAGCCGGGTCGAGATCTACCTGGCGGCCGTCCCCGGTGTCGCGTGGTTCGCGGTGCTCGTCGAGCTGTCCCGGCCCAGCGACGGCTGGCGCTCGCGCACCCGCGAGGTGTTGCTGGTGGTCGGCGTCGCCGCGCTGACCCTGTTCGGGGCGGTGCTGGCCGGCAGCGTCGACGGGCCACTGCGCCCGGGTCACTGGGTGATGTTCGCGGTGATCTCGGTGTCGACCCTGGGCGCCGGGGCGGTCGCGTTGCGCCGCCCGCGCCGGCCGAGGCTCTCCGTGGGACTGGCCGTCACCGCGACCCTGTTTTTCGCGCTGGCCAACGCGATCCTGATCATTCCGCTGGGACTGGTGCCCAGCTGGGTCGCGCTGGCCTCGACGAGCTGCGACGTCCTCGGGCTCGGGGTCGCCGTGGCGCTGTGGGACGCGTTCGACGAGGGCCACGCGCTGCGCCCCGACATGCTCCGGTCGTTCGCCGGTTCGGTCGCGGTGGCGGTGCTGTTCGGCGGCCAGGCGCTGATCGGGTTGGCGGTGACCCGCGACGACCCCGCCGCGCGCACCGCGCTGACGGTGCTGCTGTTCACCAGCCTGGCGATCGCGATCACCGTGCAGGTGCTCGCCGATCCGCTGGCCGGGGTGCTCGACCGGCTGGCGTTCTCGAAATCGCCTGCGCTGCGGGCGGATCGGGCCGCACTGCGGCACACCGGGGCGGCGCTGCCGCTGCGCCAGGAGCACCCGCTCGCCGGCGTCGACGACGTCACTTTCGTGCGGCTCACCCGCCGGGCGCTGGGCCACTACGGCGACCTGAGCAAGCTGGTCGCCAGCCCGCTGACGGCGTTGCCGGTGATCGATGAGCGGCTGGCCGCCCGCGGCGCACCCGACCAGCCGATCGAGCGGGCCAACGAACTCAAGGCGGTGCTGGCCGAGGGCATCTCGCGGCTCAAGCCGCGCGACGGCGGCGACTTCGGCACCACCGAAGAGTGGCGGTACTACAACTCCCTGTATTTCCCCTACGTCGTCGGGGTGCGCGCCTATGCGCAGAACGCCACCGCCTCGGGTCTGGATCCGATCGCGCGGCAGGCCTGGCACTGGTTCGTCACCGAGGTGCCCCAGCGCTCGCTGCACAACTGGCAGAACGCCGCGGCCCGGCTGATCGCCGCCGATCTTCGGGGACGGATCCCGGTTCCCAGCGACTAGGCCCACGTGGGGCGCGACCACCGGATGGCACAGCGCCGTGGACCCGCGCTCCTGTGACCCGTGGGGCCACTGGGCCCGCCAGACTGGCGCGTGTCAAATATTTACCCGCCGACGGGAATAGCCGGGTGAACCACCTCGTCTTTGTATCCGTGGCATGAGTTGGCAGTGCCACGAGTCGATATGGCAGTGCACTGGCGGCACCCTCAAAGCTGTTCGACCCACCCGCCACCGCGAGGAGTAAGCACATGAGCTCTGTTACCGGCGTATCCAGCATCCCGACCAGGCCCCTCTACGACGCGACCGACTCGCTGTTGCGGTTCGCGGTGCGCGCCGACGCGACCCTGACAGGGTTGTTCGGTCTGACCATCGCGTTCCTCGCCGACCCGCTTTCGTCGCTGACGGGCCTGACGTCCTTCCAGGAGTACGGCGTGGGCGTCTTGTTCGTGCTGGCCGGACTGCTGGTGTTCAGCCTCGGGGCGCTGCCGGACCTGCGCCGCGTCGGCGTCAGCGTGTTGGTGGTCAACGTCGCATTCACGCTGGCTTCGATCGTGGCCGCGGAAGCGCTGCCGCTGACCGCTACCGGCGTCGCGCTGACACTGGCCACCGGCGCCTACACGGCGGCGTTCGCCGGGCTGCAGTACCTGGGATTGCGTCGCCTCGCGGCGTGACCGGCCGCGCCGGCCGCGCCGTCAGAGCTTGCGCAGCCGCAGCCGGTTGATGGAGTGGTCGGCGTCCTTGCGCAGCACCAGGGTGGCGCGCGGCCGGGTCGGCAGGATGTTCTCGACGAGGTTGGGGCGGTTGATGGATCGCCAGATCTCGCGGGCCGCGGCCACCGCCTTGGTGTCGTTGAGCGCCGAGTAGTGGTGGAAGTGCGATTCGGGATCGGCGAACGCGGTGCTGCGCATGGCCAGGAACCGCGAGACGTACCACTGCTCGATGTCTTCGATCCGGGCGTCGACGTACACGCCGAAGTCGAACAGGTCCGACACCATCAGCGTCGGACCGGTTTGCAGCACGTTGAGACCCTCGAGGATCAGGATGTCCGGGTGGCGGACCACGTGCTTGGCCCCCGGGATGATGTCGTATTTCAGGTGCGAATACACCGGCGCGCAGGCGTAATCCGAACCGGATTTGACCGAGGTCACGAACCGCATCAGCGCCCGCCGGTTGTAGCTTTCCGGAAATCCCTTGCGGTGCATCAGGTTTCGCCGCTCCAGCTCGGCATTCGGGTATAGGAAGCCGTCGGTGGTGACCAGGTCCACCCGCGGGTGGTGGTCCCAGCGCGCCAACAGCGCCTGCAGCACACGGGCGGTCGTGGACTTGCCGACCGCCACGCTGCCGGCCACCCCGATGATGAACGGCACCGGCCGGTCGGGGTTTTGCTGCGGTTCGCCGAGGAATTCGGCGGTGGCGGCGAACAATCGCTGCCGCGCCGCGACCTGCAGGTGAATGAGCCGGGCCAGCGGCAGGTAGACCTCTTCGACTTCGAGCAAGTCGATCTGCTCACCCAGACCGCGCAGACCGACCAACTCCTCCTCGGTGAGGGCCAGCGGCGTCGACATACGAAGCGCACGCCATTGCTTTCGGTCGAACTCCACATAAGGGCTCGGCTCGCTAAGCCGCGGCATAGTGCAAGTGTTACAGCAGCGCCGAAAAGCCCGACGGCTGGGCTGGCGAAAACTCGACGCCGGATAGCGCCGAGCGCCCTCCCTGTGGGGTTAATCGGCCGACTAGTCTCGTTCTCATGTCAGCCGACTTGACCCGCACCGCCACCTCGACCACGTCACCGGGCGCCGAATACGCCGACACCGCGAGCGCTGCCTACCGCGCCGCATTGCAGGTGGTCGAGTCCGTCGAACCGCGCATCGCCGCGGCGACGCGCAAAGAGCTCGACGACCAACGTGCTTCGCTCAAGCTGATCGCCAGCGAGAACTACGCATCGCCCGCGGTGTTGCTGACCATGGGCACCTGGCTGTCGGACAAGTACGCCGAGGGCACCATCGGACACCGCTTCTACGCGGGCTGTCAGAACGTCGACACCGTGGAAAGCGTCGCCGCCGAGCACGCTCGTGAGCTGTTCGGGTCGCCGCACGCCTACGTGCAGCCGCACTCGGGCATCGACGCCAACCTCGTTGCGTACTGGGCGATCTTGGCCACCCGGATCGAGGCGCCGGGCCTGGCCGATGCCGGCGTCAAGCACGTCAACGACTTGTCCGAGGCGGAATGGGAGAAGCTGCGCAACAAGTTGGGCAACCAGCGCCTGTTGGGCATGTCGCTGGATGCCGGCGGCCACCTCACCCACGGCTTCCGGCCCAACATCTCCGGCAAGATGTTCCACCAGCGCAGCTACGGCACCGACCCCGACACCGGGTTCGTCGACTACGGCGCCGTTGCGGCCGCCGCGCGCGAGTTCAAGCCGCTGATCATCGTGGCCGGCTACTCCGCTTACCCGCGCCGCATCAACTTCGCGACGATGCGTGAGATCGCCGACGAGGTCGGCGCCACCCTGATGGTGGACATGGCGCATTTCGCCGGCCTGGTGGCGGGCAAGGTGTTCACCGGCGACGAGGATCCGGTGCCGCACGCCCATGTCACGACCACGACGACGCACAAGTCGCTGCGCGGTCCCCGCGGCGGCCTCATCCTGTGCCAACCCGAGTACGCCGACGCTGTCGACAAGGGCTGCCCGATGGTGCTCGGCGGGCCACTGTCGCACGTGATGGCGGCCAAGGCCGTCGCGCTCGCCGAGGCGCGGCAGCCGGCGTTCCAGGCCTATGCCCAGCGGATCGCAGACAACGCCCAGGCTCTGGCCGACGGCTTCCTCAAGCGCGATGCCCACTTGGTCACCGGGGGCACCGACAACCACCTCGTGCTGCTCGATGTCACATCGTTCGGCCTTACGGGACGTCAAGCCGAGTCGGCCTTGTTGGACGCCGGCGTCGTCACCAACCGCAACGCCATCCCCACCGACCCCAACGGCGCCTGGTACACCAGTGGCATCCGGCTCGGCAGCCCGGCGCTGACCACCCGCGGCTTCGGTCCGGCCGACTTCGACCGGGTGGCCGAACTGATCGTCGATGTTCTGGCCAACACGAAGCCGGAAGGTACCTCCAAGGCCAAGTACTCGCTGGCCGATGGCACCGCCGAACGGGTCAGCGCGGCCGCGGCCGAACTGTTGGACGCCAACCCGCTCTACCCGGGCCTCGCGCTCTAGGCTTCGCCGTAGGAGGGGCTCTACAGTGCCCGGCGGGACGGGCCTGAGGACCTAAGTCACCAGTTGGCGCGCCACGACCCGGCCGATTTCATGAACCTGTGTACGCGGGTTACAGTTATCTCATGGCCGAAAGACCTGTCGCTAACGCGCTGACCCTGGAACTCGAGCCGGTCGTCGAAGCGAACATCGACCGCCACCTGTCCACCGAAGAACTCTGGTTCGCGCACGACTACGTGCCGTTCGAACGGGGCGAGAACTTCGCCTTCCTCGGTGGGCGCGACTGGGACCCGTCGTCGATGACGTTGCCGCGGCCGTTGACCGACGCCTGCGAGATCATGTTGCTGCTCAAGGACAACCTGGCCGCGCACCACCGCGAGCTGGTCGAGCACTTCATCCTCGAGGACTACTGGGGCCGCTGGCTGGGCCGGTGGACCGCCGAGGAGCACCTGCACGCCATCGCGTTGCGCGAGTACCTGGTGGTGACCCGCGAGGTCGACCCGACCGCCAACGAAGAGGCCCGCGTCCAGTACGTCATGAAGGGCTATCGCGCCGACACGTACTCGCAGGTGGAGATCCTGGTGCACATGGCGTTCGTCGAACGCACCCACGCCGTGTTCTGCGAGAACCTGGCCGCGCAACTCGAGGAGCCCATCCTGGCCGGCCTGGTCGACCGGATCGCCCGCGACGAGCGCCGGCACGAACTGTTCTTCTCCAACCTCGTCGCGCACTGCCTCGAGTACACCCGCGACGAGACCATCGCGGCGATCGCCGCCCGCGCGGCCGACCTTCAGGTGCCCGGCGCCGACATCGACGCATATGCGGACAAGGTGCGAAACGTCGACGAGGCAGGCATTTTCGGTCCGGAGCAGCTGCGCCAGGCGATCTCCGACCGCATCGCCGCATGGGGAGTCGCGGACGAGCCCCAGCTGCGGCAATTCGTCGTCGGCTAGGCCGGCCCGCACCCACCTCACCACATCGACCACCCACTGGGAGTGGTCGCGCTCCGCAACGTCGGCGCGCCTGCACAGCGGGCGGACGACCACGGGAGTAGCGTCGATCTCGATGGTCAGCGTCAAGCTCTGCTGCCAGGGCGGCACCTCCCGTCACCACAACGGAAGGACCGGCCCCGGTCCTGGTGCTGCGGTTCCCGTCGACATGCCTGTGCGGGTCCGCGCGGGCTCATCCCGCTCGAGGAGCGCTACGTGACCGAAATCCGGACCTACGTGATCGACACTTCCGTGCTGCTGTCCGACCCCTGGGCGTGCAGCCGGTTCGCCGAACACGAGGTGGTTGTTCCGCTGGTGGTGATCAGCGAGCTGGAGGCGAAACGCCACCATCACGAGCTGGGCTGGTTCGCGCGCCAGGCGTTGCGGCTGTTCGACGATCTCCGGCTGGAACACGGTCGCCTAGATCAGCCCATTCCCATTGGGACACAAGGCGGTACGCTGCACGTCGAGCTCAACCACACCGACCCGACGGTGCTGCCCAGCGGCTTCCGCAATGACAGCAACGATTCCCGGATCCTCAGCTGCGCCGCGAACCTGGCCGCCGAGGGCAAGCGAGTCACGTTGGTCAGCAAGGACATTCCGCTTCGGGTCAAGGCCGCCGCGGTGGGCCTGGCCGCCGACGAGTACCACGCCCAAGACGTGGTGGCCTCCGGCTGGTCGGGCATGCGCGAGATCGAGACGGCCACCGAGGACATCGACGCGCTGTTCACCGACGGCGAGATCGATCTGGCCGAAGCGCGAGACTTGCCCTGCCACACCGGCGTTCGGCTGCTCGGCGGCAGCTCGCATGCACTGGGCCGGGTCAACGCCGACAAACGCGTCCAGCTGGTTCGCGGCGACCGGGAGGTGTTCGGGCTGCGCGGGCGCTCGGCCGAACAGCGCGTGGCGCTCGACCTGCTGCTCGACGAGTCGGTGGGCATCGTGTCGCTGGGCGGCAAGGCCGGCACCGGCAAGTCGGCGCTCGCGCTGTGCGCCGGTCTGGAGGCGGTGCTCGAGCGCCGGACCCAGCGCAAGGTGGTGGTGTTCCGGCCGCTGTACGCCGTCGGGGGTCAGGAGCTGGGCTATCTGCCGGGCAGCGAGAGCGAGAAGATGGGCCCGTGGGCGCAGGCCGTCTTCGACACCCTCGAGGGGCTGGCCAGCCCGGCCGTGCTCGAGGAGGTGCTGTCGCGCGGCATGCTCGAGGTGCTGCCGCTGACCCACATCCGCGGCCGCTCGCTGCATGACTCCTTCGTCATCGTCGACGAGGCCCAATCGCTGGAGCGCAACGTCCTGCTGACGGTGCTGTCGCGGCTGGGCACCGGATCGCGGGTGGTGCTCACCCACGACATCGCCCAGCGCGACAACCTGCGGGTGGGCCGCCATGACGGGGTCGCCGCGGTGATCGAGAAGCTCAAGGGCCATCCGCTGTTCGCCCACATCACGTTGTTGCGCAGTGAGCGATCGCCGATCGCCGCCCTGGTCACCGAGATGCTCGAGGAGATCGCGGGCCCGCAGTGAGCGCCTGACCAGCGCGCTCGATCCGGGGCAGGCCCGCCTTCGATAAACTTCCACGGTGGCGAAACGACCCGACACCCTCACCTGGCGCTACTGGCGCACGGTGGTCGGCGTGGCGGCCGCGGTCGCGGTGCTGGTGATCGGGGGGCTCACGGGTCACGTGACCCGCGCCGACGACCTCAGCTGCTCGGTCGTCAAATGCGTCGCCCTGACCTTCGACGACGGGCCGGGGCCGTTCGACGAGCGGCTGCTGCAGATCCTCAAGGACAACGACGCCAAGGCGACGTTCTTTCTGATCGGCAACAAGGTGGCCGCCAACCCGGCCGGCGCCAAGCGCATCGCCGACGCCGGGATGGAGATCGGCAGCCACACCTGGGAACACCCCAACATGACCACGATCCCGCGCGAGGACATCGCCGCCCAGTTCACCAAGGCCAACGACGCGATCACCGCCGCGACCGGGCGCACCCCAAACCTGTATCGCCCCGCGGGCGGGCTGTCCGACCCCGTGGTGCGTCAGACGGCCGGCCAATACGGGCTGGCCGAAATCCTTTGGGATGTCATCCCTTTCGACTGGGCGAACGACTCGAACACGGCCGCGACCCGCTACATGCTGATGACCTACATCAAGCCGGGCTCGGTGGTGTTGCTGCACAGCACCTATTCCAGCACCGTCGATCTGGTGTATCAGTTCATCCCGGTGCTCAGGGCCAACGGGTACCGAATGGTGACGGTCAGCGACCTGCTGGGACCGCGAGCGCCCGGCAGCAGTTATGGCAGCCGTGAAAACGGTCCACCGGTCAACGGTCTGCACGACATCCCGCCCGCCGACATCCCCACGCTGCCCAACACGCCCTCGCCCAAACCGATGCCCAACTTCCCGATCACCGACATCCCTGGGCAGAACTCCGGCGGGCCGAACAACGGTGCCTAGCACACATTTCGGGTCGCCCGCGACTACGTTTGTAGGGTGATCACCGTGGGCTGGCTTCGGGATCGGCTTTCGCGACGATGGCGCGGTACGGCGCAGCGGCCGGCCGCCGTAGGGCGAAAGTCCTTTAGGCGATGGCTGTTTCAGTACGGGTTCGATCTCAGCCTGTCCTACGCGTTGGCCGTCGTCGAAGCGGCCGCCATCCTGATTCCGTTGCGGGGCCACACTTCCGTGGGCGCCAACGCGGACTTCGCGCGGCAGAACACTGCGCCGGTGATCCTGCTCATCGTGCTGGGCATCGTCAGTGTCGCGGTGGCCGGCGCCGTGAGCCTGGCTCCCACCGTGCGCTGGTTTGTCGCGGGCGCCGAACCCACCCCGCAACAACGCGAAGCCGTGATGAAGCTGGCCGGCCGTCAGTCGGCGATCCTGGTGACGTCCTGGGCGTTGACCGGCGGCATCTTCATCCTGCTGAATCTCGGTGGCGGGCCGCGGCTTCTGCTGCCCATCGGCCTTGGCGTGCTGCTCGGCGGGTCGGCGGCCGCCGGCACCGGGATGCTGCTCGCGCAGCGCACCCTGCGGCCCATCATGCGCGCCGCCACGCTTGGCGCCGAGCCGCGGCTGGCGGTGCCGAGCGTGTACGCCCGGCTGGTTCTGCTGTGGTTCCTGTGCAGCGCGTTCCCCATCGCGGTTATCGCGACGCTGGTCGTCTTGCGGTCGTACGGATGGCTGATCGAGAAGTCCGCGTCGTTGGACGTGCCGATTCTGGTGGTGTCGTTGGCGGCGCTGGTGCTGGGGCTGCCGACGATGATCTTGACCTCGCGGTCCATCTCGGATCCGGTCGGCGAGGTCGTCGACGCGATGGCCGAGGTCGAGCACGGCCGCATGGAAACCTACGTCGGCGCCTACGAACGTTCCCAAATCGGCCGTCTGCAAACCGGATTCAACCGGATGGTGGCCGGTCTCGCCGAGCGGGACCGGCTGCGTGACCTGTTCGGACGCCATGTCGGGGCCGACGTCGCGCAGCGCGCCCTCAACGAGGGGGCTTCCCTGTCGGGCGACGTGGTCGAAGCGGCGGTGCTCTTCATCGACCTGGTCGGTTCCACCCAGCTCGCCGAAAGCCGCCCCCCGCAGGAGGTCGCCGAGGTGCTCAACGACTTCTTCCGGATCGTGGTGCACGCCGTCGACGAACACCACGGTCTGGTCAACAAGTTCGCCGGCGACGCCGTGCTGGCCGTCTTCGGCGTGCCGTGGG
>NZ_LZLL01000100.1:0-2833 GCF_001669335.1 Mycobacterium sp. 1245852.3
TGACTCGACGAAATCGACCATTTCGGGAGCGACGGCCATACTCACGTCATGCCCGCGGCGAACCAATTCACGGCCGATCGTTAGGTACGGCTCGACCTCGCCACGCGTTCCCCAATTTGCCAGCACAAACTTCATCGCGGTCATGACTGTTCGATTCCCTGGCGCATCGTCGGATTGCAAGCGGCGGCCCACGCCCTCGGCCCAGACGACCGCAGCATAACCGGACACCCAGTGCTAGTTCAGCGAGTTGCGCTGACTCACGGAACCCGTTGGCAATGTGGGCGGCGGACGCCGAAACCTGCCGTCGCCGCGGAGCCATGTCTAGGCTCTGGCTCTACCGGAGATGTGGGCACCGGGGCTGTGGCCGGCCGTGGGTACGTCGACCCGCGTCGTCGGCATTTGGCTCGGTTCGGGAACGATACGTCGCCGGGCGGCGCGACAACCGAAAGTTTGAGATCCGCAATGAGATTTGTGTTGGCGAGCTACGGGACTCGAGGCGATATCGAGCCGTCGGTTGTAGTCGGCCGTGAGCTGCAGCGCCGAGGGCACGACGTGTGCATCGCGGTCCCGCCCGACCTGGTTGACTTCGCGGAATCGGCCGGGCTTACCGCGGTGCCCTACGGAGCGGAGACACGGGTATGGCTGGACGTGTTCCGCAACTTTTTTACCTCCGTGTTCAGCACGTTCTGGAGAATGCGTGACCTATCGGAGTGGGGACGCGAGCTGTGGAAAGTCAGCACTGGGGCCTGGGTGCAGATGAACGAGACACTGACGTCACTGGCGGACGGAGCCGACCTCCTGCTTACCGGCATGAACTATGAAGACACGGCCGCGAACGTCGCGGAGTACTGCGGCATTCCGCTCGCCACGTTGCATCACTTCCCGTGGCGGCCCAACGGCAGGCTCGTGCCCTTCCTGCCGGCACCGGTGGGCCGAGTCGGCATGAGCTTCTACGACTGGTTGTTGTGGCGTGGATCGAAGTCGGCCGATGACGCGCAGCGGCGCGAACTCGGATTGCCCAAGACAGCAAGTCCTTGGACGCGACGAATCGCCGAACACGGATCGCTGGAAATTCAGGCTTACGACGACGCCTGCTACCCAGGGCTTGCCGCCGAATGGGCGAAATGGAACGGCCAGCGCCCCTTCGTCGGTGCGCTGACTTTGGAATTGCCCACGCCGGCCGATGACGACGTCCTGTCGTGGATCGCCTCGGGAACGCCGCCGATTTGCTTCGGGTTTGGCAGCGCGGCGGTCGAATCCGCTGCCGACACCCTCGACATGATCGCTGCGGCCTGCTCGGAGTTGGGCGAGCGCGCGTTGATTTCGGCAGCGGGGACCGACTTCACGAACGTCTCGCACTTCGACCACGTCAAGGTTGTGGACGCGATGAACTACGCCACGGTCCTTCCCGCATGCCGAGCCTTCGTTCACCACGGCGGAGCGGGCACTACGAACGCGGCGCTGCGCGCCGGGCTTCCCGCGTTAATTCTGTGGACGCTGCCCGACCAGGCTATTTGGGCGGCGCGGGTCAAGCGGCTGAAGTTGGGCAGGGGACGACGCTTTTCGACGACGACGCAGGACTCGCTGGTCTCGGATCTGCGCACCATTCTGGCATCGCAATACCTCACGCAAGCCCGCGAATTCGCCACCAGGATGACCAGAGCTGTGGACAGCGCCGCGACCGCGGTCGATCTTGTCGAAAACTTCGCCCGCTTCAAGCGTGTTGGCTGAACGCGGGTTCTCGGGTCATGCGTGTTGTAGGCGGCTATCCGCGACCAGGCCGGCGTTTGCCAGCGCTACGAAGCAAGGAATTCGTCGAGATACGCCGGGGGCCTCAGATTCAACAAGCGGTTCCGGTCGGCGGCAAGATCTGCGTATTCGAGCGCGTCGACTTGCGCTGCCGAGTAGGGCAGTAGCGAGTCCGAAGTTCCCTTTCGCACGACGCCAACCCCGAAATCACAATTGAGCACCGCGATGCGCAGATCCTCACGGGTGCTGCGCAACTCGACGATCGCCTTCCAGACGTCACCGCTCCACAGGGCGGCCAAGGTGCCCGATGTGGTAAGTCCCCAGGAAATGTCCCGCCAGCGATGCCGAGCGCGAAAGTCGGCGTAAGACCCCGCAGGGCAGGCGATCGAGGCGCGAGTCGGGTTGCAGTCGTGTACGAAGATGACCCCATCGTCGCGCAGGTAGCGCAGCGTGTTGTCGATGTCGCGCACGACCTGCCGGTGGGTGTGGAGTCCATCGATCAGAGCGACGTCGATACCCCGCTGTTCGAGGAATGCCGATTCGCTCGCGAAAAAGGCGTCGCTGCCGGTGTCGAAATAGTATGTGGCCGCTGCCTTTGCGGCGGCGCGCTTGCGCGTCCGCGCCGAGAGCATCAGGGCTGGGTCGACTGCGATCTTCTCTTCGGCCTCGACGTGTCGGAACGCTTTTCCGGTTGACACGCCGATTTCGAGATAGACGCGTTGCCGCCGCCCGTCCAGCGCGCGCTGTACAGCGTTGATGCGGTTCATGTGAACCCCCTTCGTGGCTGCATCAGTCCGTCCGACGATCGGAGCAACCGCTCGTCGGGCGCCAGTGTCGGCCCAGTGTCGCCCGCGCTGGGGGCTTCTTGACCAGATTCTCGAGGCTAAGCTAACCAGCCGCTCCGAAGTCGCCATTAGTGACTATTGGTGGTCCTTCAGCCAATGGCCAGCATGCACCCGAGAATCGGATCGTGGCCGATGTCGGCCGGTACCATTGGCCTGGCCTGGCGCGCGACGGCTGAAAGGCTCGTTTTTGCAATGAAGTTCGTGGTGGCGAGCTACGGAACTCGTGGTGATATCGAGCC
>NZ_LZLL01000101.1:0-2279 GCF_001669335.1 Mycobacterium sp. 1245852.3
CATGAAATCCGCTCACCGCACCATCATCGACGACCGCGCGAGCCCGTCGCCCGCCGCGCCGCCCGGTTCAATGTCAGGCCGGGCTCGTCAAATTTCGCATAGGCGTCGACGATCTCGGAGACCAGCCGGTGGCGAACCACGTCCACGCTGGTCAGCTCCGCGACATGGATGTCATCGACGCTGTCCAGGATTTCCATCGCCGAGCGCAGGCCCGACTTGGCGCCGCCCGGCAGGTCGACCTGGGTGATGTCGCCGGTGACGACGATCTTGGATCCGAAGCCGAGCCGGGTGAGGAACATCTTCATCTGCTCGGCGGTGGTGTTCTGCGCCTCGTCGAGGACGATGAACGCGGAGTTCAGCGTGCGTCCCCGCATGTAGGCCAGCGGCGCCACCTCGATGACGCCGGCGGTCATCAGTTTGGGGATCAGTTCGGGATCCATCATGTCGTAGAGCGCGTCATACAGCGGCCGCAGATACGGATCGATCTTCTCGCTGAGGGTGCCGGGCAAAAAGCCAAGGCGCTCACCGGCTTCCACGGCTGGGCGGGTCAGGATGATGCGGCTGACCTGTTTGGTCTGCAGCGCGCTGACCGCCTTGGCCATCGCCAGATAGGTCTTGCCGGTGCCGGCCGGGCCGACCCCGAAGACGATGGTGTTGGCGTCGATGGCGTCGACGTAGCGCTTCTGGTTGAGCGTCTTGGGCCGGATGGTCTTGCCGCGCCGCGACAGGATGTCCAGCGTGAGCACTTCGGCCGGTGACTCGTTGTCGGTGCCGGCCAACATGGCGACGCTGTGGCGAACCACCTCCGGGGTCAACGGCTGACCGCCGGCGACGATGGCGACCAGCTCGGAGATCACCCGCTCGGCGAGCGCGACGTCGGCGGGTTCACCCGCGACGGTGACCGCGTTGCCACGCACGTGCAGGTCGGCTTTCAGGCTGCGCTCGAGGGCCCGCAGGTTTTGGTCGGCCGAACCCAACAAGCCCATCACGACATCGGGCGGAACGTCGATGCTGCTGCGAACCTGAGCAGAGGTCGGGACGGCTCCGGCTGCGTCAGCAGCGCTGGTCTCGCGGGGCGTCACGTGGCTCTCGGTGCCTGCTTTCTCGGCTTGTCGGTGGGTTGCTGGGCCGTCTCAGTCTACGCCGAGGGCCCGGATTGGTCAGCGTTCAGCAACGTACTCGACGTCGGGTCGGTGTCGCGAACCCGCAGCGTGTGGCCGTTTGCCGGAACGTCGCTGCGCTGGTCCCACCTCGGGGTCAGCACGCCGAGGGCGCCCAGCGCGACCGCCGCGGCGCTCGACGTCCGCAGCACCTGGGGCCCGAGCCGCACCGCCGTCGCGCCCGCCTCGGACAGCGCCGCCATCTCGTCTTCCGCGATGCCGCCTTCCGGACCGACCACCAGCAGCAGCGATTCCGCTTGAGCCAGCCCGACATCCGCGAGCCGGTCGGTGGCCGACTCGTGCAGGGCGAGCGCCGTCGCGCCGGCGGCCACCTCGTCGCGGATCCGCCGGGTCAGCTCGGCGGTGGACAGCACGCCATCGACCGGCGGGATGTGCGCCCGACGGGATTGGCGGGCCGCCGACCGGGCGACGGCACGCCATCGCCGCAAACCCTTGTCGACCCGGTTGCCCTGCCAGTTGGCCACGCACCGCGCGGCATGCCAGGCCAGGAACGCGTCGGCGCCCGCTTCGGTGGCCAACTCGATGGCCAGCTCCGAGCGCTCCGACTTCGGCAGCGCCTGGACCACCGTCACCCGCGGGGATCCCGGGGGAACGGTCCAGCGTTCGAGCACCCGCGCGCGCAGCCCGTCGCGCCCGGCGTGCTCGACCTCGCAGTGGGCCAGGGCCCCGGCGCCGTCGCCCAGCACCAGCCGCTCGCCGGGGCGGATGCGCCGCACGGTCGCGGCGTGGAAACCCTCGTCACCGCCCAGCACGGCCAGCGAGCCGGGCTCGGGCAGATCGTCGAGGTAGAACAGGGTCGCGACCATGTGCGCGCCTTCGCGGCTCCCCGCTAGCGTCCGGTGAAGGTTTCGCGCAGCCGGCTGAACAAGCCGCCCCCGGCGTGCGTCGAGCGGACCTCGGGCACGTCGCGGTTGCGGCGGGTCTTGAACTCGCGCAGCAGTTCGGTGTCGCGGTGGTCCAGCCGGGCCGGAACGACGACCTCGACGTGCACATGCAGATCGCCGCGGGTGCCGGAGCGCAGGTGCGGCATGCCGTGGCCGCGCAGGGTGATGACCGACGCCGGTTGGGTGCCGGGCGGGATGGTGATTTCGCTGACGC